>JAGQNK010000034.1:386-2840 GCA_020428105.1 Candidatus Saccharimonadota bacterium | reverse complement strand
TCAGCTCAAATTTATAGATAATCCACACTGGGACACAGCTGAGGCTATTGTATCAACCTATTTAGCCATAGAGCTTTTGGCGGGGGCATACTTAATCGAAGGTGATTTATATATCAAGAACAACGGTGTTCTTCGCCCTTACGAATACCACAGCACTTACTGTGGTATACCAGGAAAGGTAGAGAATGACTGGTATTTTTATGCTGATAAAAATATTAGAATAACTCATCTAGCTCATGGCTACTCCAATGGGTTGTACGGAGCGCCACATAGATTCGTGGGGATTATGTACTGGACGCCAGAAGAAGCCGACAAGTTAAAGAAAGATATTCAGGATGTTGTTGCTAGGCCAAATAATCAACATCGTTTTATAGAATCGGTGCCGTTTGACAAACTTACCGATGAATATACTATTCATGCTCGGGCGTTATGTAAAGATGATATTGTGGAAATAGATACCTATCAAGAATTGCAAGATCTTCGTTATCAGGAATGTAGGAAATGATACGGAAAGTGGGCGAAGATTTAGTTTAGTGTGACTAGGTATTATTCGGCTATTTCGTTTGCAATAAAAGCACCGCCAAGCGCAAGTGAAGCAGTCACTGTGCCTTCGTAAAGATCTGTAAACTGGCTTTCGATTGGTATGATCATCACTATGCCTTTTGACATTGCATATCCAGCTGTCGCGCCAAGTACGAGTCCGCCGATAACTTTGCCCGTTCGTTTCAAGACTTCTTGAATATCGGAACTTTCATTCATCAATTCGTTCATGCAACTACCATACCACTAAACATAAGGTGTGTCAATACTGAAGTTTGGCGAAATATTTTTATAAAAGAATCAAGGTTCATACTTATGATGTAGAGAATCTGAATGACGTGAGCCGCTTATCAATAGCAAATATTCCGATAAATTTTGTAAGCAGATGTGCTATTATTACTTCTAGCAAAGCTAACGCTTATCAAAGAGGTTTATATATTTTATGAGTAAAGTTGCCCATTACCTTCAGGAACATTTAGTTGGGGAGGTGATGACTTCTGCCGACGCCCGTAAGTACTTTTCTACCGATGCAAGTATATTTACTGTTACGCCATTGTTGGTAGTTTACCCTAGGAACGAAAACGATATTCGTAAGACGGCTCGCTTCACATGGCAATTAGCCGAGAGAGGGCGAGTAATACCTATTACGCCTAGAGGTGCTGGTACAGACATGAGTGGAGCTGCACTTGGCCAGGGTGTGATAATGGGATTTCCAGCACATATGAATCGCATTTTGGAGCTGGATAGTAAATCTGGTCAAGTGACGGTAGAACCGGGTATCGTCTACGGTAAGTTACAGCAGACGCTACATACTCATAGTAGGTTTTTGCCACCATTTCCGGCATCTTATGAATACAGTACGATTGGTGGCGCCGTGGCTAATAATGCCGGTGGTGAGAAGTCGATAAAATATGGCAATACCCGAAGTTATGTAAAGCGTCTGCGAGTGGTGCTTGCCAATGGTGAAGTGATAGAAACACGTCGACTGACCAAGAGAGAGCTGAACAAGAAACTAGGCCTAGCAACGTTCGAAGGGGAGATATATAGATCACTCGATACGTTGATAGAAGAGCACAAGAGCCTTATCAAGGAGATGCAACCTTCCGTGACTAAAAATGCAGCTGGCTATGCTCTTGATGAGGTGAAGAAAAAAGATGGATCCTTTGATTTGACACCGCTACTGGTTGGCTCACAGGGAACTTTGGGAATCGTAACAGAGGTTACGTTAGATACCGAATCTCATAATCCAAGCACTACACTCATTGCAGCAATGTTTGATGATATCAAAGTTGCTACAGAAGTGATACAGGAGCTTCGCAAACTAAACGAACTTCCGAGTGCGATGGAGGTTGTTAACGAGCAGCTTTTGAAGTTTGTGCAACAAGCTCACCCAAATATGTTGCGTGGTATCATCAGCGATCCTTTGCCAAAACTGGCGCTATTGATAGAATTTGATAACGCTAGTGATCGTATGCAAAAGCGTATGGCCAAAAAGACAACCAAAATACTAAACAAGTATCAGGTTCCATATCAGGTCGAAACTGATCAAGCAAAGAAGGATGATTTGTGGAAGATTCGTCATAGTGTGGCGGCAGTTGTATCACACAGCGAAGGTAACGCCAGAGCAGTACCGATTATCGAGGACGGCGTTGTGCCGGTTGAGCGTTTTGGTCAGTTTCTGGATGCGGTTTATGAACTTTTTGCAAGAGCGGGGTTACAGGCATCTGTGTGGGGTCACGCTGGCGATGCGAATATTCATATGCAGCCGTTTCTGGATCTTGGGCAGGTAGGCGATAGACAAAAAGCTTTCAAGTTGATAGATGAATATTACAAACTTGTCATTAGTATGGGCGGCAGTATTAGTGGTGAGCACGGTGATGGGCGTATCAGAGGGCCGTATTTGCCGAGTATGGT
>JAGQNK010000034.1:0-289 GCA_020428105.1 Candidatus Saccharimonadota bacterium | reverse complement strand
CTATGGCTGATATCAAATCACAAGTTCGTATCAACTACAGTTTAGAGCATTTGTACGATTACATGCCACGTACATAGTGATTGTGCTTGTTTTTCGACCACAAAAATCGTACTATAACGGTGTTATTCTATGCGCGAGTGGCGGAATTGGTAGACGCGCTAGCTTCAGGAGCTAGTGGGCATTTGCTCGTGGAGGTTCAAGTCCTCTCTCGCGCACCATAGATAAATATGCTATTATCTTTTGGTTGGCTCGGGTGATTGGCGTAGTTGGCTTGTAGCGATAGCTACAT
>JAGQNK010000033.1 GCA_020428105.1 Candidatus Saccharimonadota bacterium | reverse complement strand
TTATCTGTCAACATCATTCCCTCCTATCGAATACTTGTTATTTTGTCAGGGTTAGATTGTTCTGGCTGTAAAAAACCTTACATAATCATTAACGCTCACTACAGACATTATGTAAGTCATGTTATACAATACGAATATCGCCAAGCGAAAGTGAGGTGTTAGTTGCTAGATAATACTTTTCAACCATTTCTAAGAACGTTGATGATCAAAAAATTCCGACAAGGAGATATTTTGGTTTATCAAGGCGAGATGCCTCAAGGTGCCTACATACTAAAGTCCGGTATCGTCAAATTGTATAACATCACAACGCAGGGTGATGAGCGCATCGCAGCATTTAAATTACCAGGTGACATGTTTCCTACCACGTGGTCATTTCAAAAAGTTGCGCCTGCAATATATTACTACGAGGCTCAGACAGACGGTGAAATGTATACAACTACTAACGAGTCGTTTCATAAGTTCATTAAGCGAAATCCAGCTGCCATGAGTGCCGTAGCTGATCACTACCTAGGACATTATGCTGGCTTACTTATGAGGATTACGGCCCTGGAACAACCAAAAGCATCCGATAAAGTACTGCATACACTGTATTATTTGGCTCAATGCTATGGGGATGAGCGAAAAGATGGAATTATATGTATTCGTATATACTTAACACAACAGATGATCGCAGATTTGATAGGGTTAACTAGAGAAACTACAGCAGCAGAACTAGTAAAGCTTAAGAAAAGTGGTATTTTGAAGTACAAAGGCCGAGAATATTCTATAGATCGTACTAAACTAATTGAAGCTATTGGCGAGGACAATTTCAAAGATTTAAAACTTTGAAATTTGTTGCAATTCTAAATCTAGAATACTATTTTTTCTGCCGAAGCAGTGTGTCGACAAGCTGAATGAGCTCTTTTGGGGATGCCCAAGCTTTGAGCATGTACTTATCGGCGCCTAGACGATAGGCCTCGTCGATCTCGTGTTGTGTGTCTAGGTTACTAAAGATGACTACTTTTACGTTAGGATGATTTTTCTTGAGGTCATATTGTTTTAGAAACTCAACGCCACCCATTTGAGGCATCCGAAGGTCGAGTAGAATAAGATCGGGCTCGACATCATTTGTTATATCTAATGCCTCATTGCCATCGTAGGCTGCTAGGACTTTATGGCCATGGTGTTTTAGTATCATTTGATATGCTTCATTCAGATTCTGCTCATCTTCTACTACGAGTATTGTTGACATACTATGTATTATACCTGAGTTGTCCAATCAATACGCTGATTCATATGTGCATGCAGATCATGTTTTTATTCTGCGATGAATATCTTTGGTAATATAATCGTGAATGTAGTACCTTTGTCTTTGATAGATTTTACGTCTATCGAACCTTTATGCATTGCAACTAGCTGGTCGCTTAGATATAGGCCGATGCCACTGCCATTGGATTGCCTAGACAGCTCGTTTGGAATTCTGGAAAACCTCTGGAAAAGTAGTGAAATATCTTCGGCGTCTATGCCAACTCCTTCATCTTTGACGATAATCCGCACATTTTCTTTATTGGCAACAAGACTGACCAATACTTTTGTGCCTCCACGAGAGTATTTAAGAGCATTATTTATAATATTTTCTAATGCCATTCGAAGGCTGTGTTCGTCTGCTTCAATATTGATGGGTTTCGCAGGACTTTTGAGTAATATTTCTTGATGATTATCTTTGGCGGTGATAGATAATTCTTGAGTTAGATCTCTGAGTAGTTTGTTGATATCAAGCTTTCTTGGAGTGAGAACAATACCTTTCGCATCTATTTTGGCAACATAGAGTATGTCGTTAATGATATGTAATTGCCGTTCGTTACTCTCATAGGCTTTCTTCAGGAGTGTCTTCTGTTGTCTGGATACTTTGCCGGAATAGCCTTCTAGGATCATACCGATATATTGCTTCACAGAGGTAGCCGGCGTTCTAAGCTGGTGCGACGCAAGTGATAAAAGTTCATCTTTGGCATATTGTAGTTCTTTTTGTTTGTTGTGAGCGAGTGATTTTGTCCTTGCGATCAATAGCATTAATACAAGGCCGGACAACATCACGCTTAGAGCAATACCTGCCACCAAAGCTCCTAAAGGGCGGCTTCGAGCAGACTTTCCTAGCATATCAGAGGAAAATACAAAATCTATGTTCCATTCTTGACCGTATAACTGTAGCTTCTCCGAAGACCTTAATGCATGATTATCTAGTAGTTTATTAAAATTTGTTGAGGAATAAATAGGATTTGTTATGCCAGAGTCATGATCATAAATCTTGACACCGTAAAGTGTATCTGGCGTTATGTTTAGAGTTGATTGGAAGACTTCGTTAGACAAGAAATCTGCGAAGACAAAATCATTATTGCTAGTTTTAGTCACAGGTGATGAACCATCGGTGTCCGCTTTATGAAGTGGCGAAATCATAGAGAAGCCAGTGCCCGTGAAGGGTGTATCGGGTTTTGCAAACTGTACTGTGTTGGTGATGGTCGTATCTACAATCTGTTCTGTAGAATGCGATGTAGTTTTGATTGTACGCATATCAGCTGTATTCTTGCCAAGTCTTCTAGGAAGCTTCGGTGCATAATTTACGATACTAATTGACGTATATATTCCCTGTTCTTTAGAGTGGTCGTCTCTTTTAGAGGCACTGTTCTTAGGCACATGCTGTGCGATACCGATTCCTTGCAGGCCGGCATAGTTGTCTTTTGCATTAATTATTTTGAAATAGTTTTGCCACTCCGTGTCTGTTACTTTATTTGATGCTGCGTACAAGGCTTTTGCGCTAACTAACGCAATCCTATATTCGTCTAGCCTGTCGGTAATCTTGTCAATAACGTTTGTGGTTACGTCATGCATGGATGCGCTACGTTCTGTATTGTAAGCTTGGGTCGCATTTTTCCAGCTAAATAGTGTCAGTACTAACATAGTAATGAGAACAGCGCCCGTTGGAACTAGGTGTAGGAGTAAGGTATGTGACTGTAGCTTTTTTCGAGCATTCACGAAGTACATACATATAGTATACCGAGCTGTTGCAAGCACATGAATTGTCATGTTCCAGAATTGCCAATTATATCCGGACAGTTTCCGTTGGAAATTAGAAAATTATTTGCCAAGGTCGTCCAGCATATCGGCTAGCTCTTTGGTTGGGAGGGTTGAGCAATCAATGTTCTTTTGTAGTGCAATAATGTAGCCTTGTAATATTCGTTTTATTTTATGAGCATCACGTCGATATAGAAATCCAACAGTATATGGCTTCTCTATACTAAAGAATCTGGTGAATATCTTAAGCGATCCGAAAAATGGTCCAGCATCTACTGTGACGTTTAGTATATCTTCAATTCGAATGCTCATCACTTCTCCGGTCCAGAAGAATTCACGATGCGATATGGTGAGCTTTGCGCGGTCAAGTGTCACAGTGTCTGGGAATAGGGTAAAGGGAAATACAGTTGTTGCGGTTGCCAGAATTTCATGAGAACTATTTATCGTACGAGCCAGAGCGATTGCAGATTCGTCCATCGCCTTGTGTTTGTGGATTTGGGCTGGTATTACAGCTGTGTTTCTGCTGGAACTTATTCCGTAGTACCCTTTGCTCATGATTCTATAACCTCCCCTACATTATCTACTGTAAGGTACGGATAAGTCATTGTCTGTTAGAAATATATCTAATCATCTTTTGGCTGGGAATACTTAAGGTTATTTCGTCATTGCGTTATGAACGTCATATGGGGTGGTGAAATAATCATATGGCAACGATAAAATGGCACAAATTATACTTGGCTGTGCACCGTTACGCTCAGCGTGTTGCGCAAGTTCTTCTTTGCTACAAGGGTAAGCCAAGCTAGTGATGTATTTTTGTACTTCTGCGCTTTTCGTTTGTGTCATGTATATCTCCTATATTTCTACGAACTATACTATCTAACAAAACACATTCAATAACTGTAAGTTATTTAACATAACAATATCAGCTACACCAATATACTGGTGGCGTACAAGGAGAGTTTATGCGTAGTTTAATGTTTTTAATACGTAAGATTGTGGTAGGAATTATTGGGTTCCCATTGCTATTGGTCGGACTGATACTAGTTCCATTACCTGGTCCTAGGGTGTTGGTGAGTTTAGTTGGGTTTTTCATACTCTCGTTTGAGTTTGATTGGGCGAGCAAGGGACTTCGGAAAGCAACAGGTATAGTTAGCTCAATATATAAATCAGCCAAAGAGTCTGCTGCTCGTATAGATCCTTCATTGCGAGAGTAATCTATTTACAGTGCTTGATTGCTAGAAAACGAAGTGTTGTTAATTTAAGATACTTACAGAACGAGCAAGGATCAGCGCCAGAGTAAACACAGAAACTAAGGCCTGAGTACCCATCAGCATTTTAGCCTGTGATGTTATCGGCTTACTGTCCGCCGGAGCAAAGTTTATGGCGTTTGTGATTGATAGATATATATAATCGATGAATGTCGGTTGCCAGTTTGGAAATTCGTTAGGCATATCCTGTTGAGTAAACTGAAAATCCTTATGATGTATCGACCATTTGCGACCTGTAAGCCCTGGGCTGTCGATCTCCCAGTACCACAGTGCAAATACGATAATATTTGTGATAAAAATAGCAAGCGCAGAAATAATCAATTCTCGTCCAGACAGAACCC
>JAGQNK010000059.1 GCA_020428105.1 Candidatus Saccharimonadota bacterium | reverse complement strand
GTAGGATGGAGATGAAGGCAAAGGGTACATAGGTAGTCTTGGGAGCCTGTTTGGGCTGCTTGGCCTGGTCGATCGCTGATGGCGCAGATGGTAGGGTTGGTGTCGATTGATCAGGTTTAGGGCTAATTGGACTACCAGGAGCTGGTTGGTTGGTGGTGGTGTCGGTGGTCGGCGTAGAGCTGGTTGGTCCAGATGGAGTAGTAGGAGTAGTAGGAGTGGTAGGAGTAGTGGGAGCTAAAGTGCGAGGATTGATAGTATTGGACGGCGGACTTTGACCTATGGCATTGATAGCTAGAACGCGAATGTGGTAACTAGTGTCTGCTGTTAGGTTAATAAACTGGTGGTTAGTGTAGGAACTAACTTGTACTGGAGCTGATATCCAGGCATTGCTGTCAGCGCGTTTGTACTGTACTTGGTAGTGGGTCACTGGGCTGCCGCCATCGTTAGCCGGCGGAGACCAGGCGACAGTAATAGAATTATGGGTAATGTTGGTAGGGTGTAGGTTTTGGGGGGCGGATGGGATGGTGGCACAGTTGCTAGTTTGCCAAGTGAAGATTGGATACTCACAGTTGACTTTCCAAATACTATTAAAGTCCCATTGATTGAGTGGTGGGTTGGTGGAGTTGTTTTTGAAGTAGTTGGGGTATTTATCTGTATCAACATCAGTACAGCCAGACTGCCAGTTGCTCAGAGAGATGGTATTATCTTCCTCAGCAAGAGCAATTTTTGTACACGGCAAATCACCCACATCAGTCTGATCGTAATAAGAATTCACAATAATATTAGAGAAATCAGGCTCTACTCCACTCTGATATATCATATTACTAGCTGCACCAAGTAGCATTGACGCGTAGGTTGGGTCTGGGGCAGAAACATCGCCTACTGAGAAGCTGTTAGTAATCCCTCCAGATAAGCCAGGAAAACCCGTAAATCCTACTAGCCCACCCACCTTAGAGTGCGTAAGAAGCTGTATAATACTTTCTGGCATTGCTCCAACATAGGGTTGATACTTGGACTCAACTATATCAATCGCTTCAGACGCATCAACCGAACCGGTAGCATACGAATTATTAATATTACCGCCAGCATAACCTACTAACCCACCAGCCAATCCACCAAACGCTAACGGGAACGATCCACCAAGTGAAGGTGAATACACTTGATGTACATCACCGGTTGCATAATTATTACTGACTCCAGTGCCTATAACTTCACCTACTAGCCCACCCACCGTCTCACCGGTCACATCCCCGGCGGCATAATTACCATAAATGTTATATTCTTGAGTTATTTCTCCCCCGCTAAAAATTCCTGCTATCATATTGCCTACTAGCCCACCCGCCATAGGGGGAGCATCCGATGTATCGTCTACCGGACCAACATCGCCAGTACTATAATTATTGCTAATCAATGTATTTCCTAAGTCATCGTACGCGTTACCTATCAACCCGCCCAGTGTCGGTATATCGGTACCATTACCTTGATAACTGACCGTACCAGTAGAGTAATTGCCAGATACAATAAGATCTCCCAAGGCATGCATTGTCTGTCCGACCAGCCCCCCCACACCAGATGGCACTACGCCTTTACCGGTTACAAACTGGGGAGTTTGGGGACCCTTAACTAGAATATTACCTGTAGCATATGAGTTATTTATCTGAGATGGTTCTGAGCCGCTATCTAGAGTCATACCGAAAATTCCTACTAACCCCCCAGTAGACTGCGATGATCGCCAATAGCACGTACCGGGGATACTGGCTTCTTCTGAAACACAAATATCTATGTCTCTGGTACTTGTGACATTACCTGAACTACTAGAATTATCTATCTGTCCGTATGCATGAATCGTACCTATAAGACCACCAGAATAGATTGTTTGATCTTCTGGATATACGGACGTAACTGTGCCAGATGAAGTGGCATTATGCACCTTAGCCAATACTACATAACCTACCGTGCCACCCAGTGTAAAAGTCCCACCGTATTCTGATACAACATCTGTACCACTGCCTGCGAGCATCACAGAACCGGATGAATGTACATTATGTAAATTCAGTGCGGTAGCAGTACCAACCACACCACCTAAACTACCGGGGCTTGTAGCCTGCATGGATGTAACATTTACAGCAACAGTAGAATTACCTATAATTAAGCCTTGATTTTGAATGGACTGAAGAGGATCTGTCTCACTATTGATTGTATTAGTCACTGCACCTACAATACCGCCACCGGACATGATGTTTTCTGGATGTTCAGCGATATCTATTAATATGGATCCTGTGATGTTAATATCATTAATATCACCCTGAGTCTGTGTTATTTGGCCGACTACTCCACCTGCACTAAACATATTGCCATAATCGTAATTACCTCCTAGGCAACTTATGTCAGCGTTGATATTGACACTATGTATGTCAAAGACCGTACGACCAATTCCACCTATAATACCACCAGCAATACATGATATATCGCTCAAAGAGCTAACCACTACGATGCCTTCGATATTCTGAATAGATACATGAGAGCTCGTGTTGGGGTATCCATAGTTAGCGATTGCTCCTATTACGCCACCAACTGCTGACCCATAAGACTGCATATCTCCATTTACGGTTATATTAGAAATATTTATAGAAGTGTTACTGCCTTGCTCCTGGCTATCTATGATGCCAACAAGCATGCCAGCTACACCAGAAATACTCCCATCTAAATCAAGGTCTATATCTTCTATACTTATATTATCCTCTGCCATGCCGACAACTCCGGCGAGGCCACCGGTGCTTGCATTAGTGTCGCCAGCTATATCTATAATCTCGCCCTTTATGGATATGTCTTGGATAGTAGCACTAGACATTATCTTGCTAGCTAGAATTCCGCCATGTCCATTGAGTGTTGCATTCGTAAAATCCAAATCTTTTATGGTAGATTGTTCTATCACGCCAAACATTCCACTCTCATAGAATAATCTATCTCTCGTACCATCTATTTTTAGGTTGCTGATAGTATGTCCTTGACCATCAAAAGTTCCAATATACGGTGAACTCATATCGCTGACGGCTCGCCATCCCTGACCTCCATTCCAAGTACTGGTTTCAGAGCAATCAATATCTTTATAGAGCATAAAGTAAGCACCGTCAGGGACAGCATCTAATAAGTTATCATGTAGGGACTGGCAATCGCTGGCGGTGACACCAGTCTGAAACTCGTTGTAATATGCATACTCACCTTGTCCGTAGTCATTGACGGCAGCTACTCTGAACTCAAGATCCATACCGCTTACGAGTGCATCTATTATTGCTTCTTGTTCCGGAGTCAGAGTACCTCCGGTAATATAGTCACTTAAACCAAAATTAACTCTGTAGCTAGTTGTGTCACCAAGTCCATCACTAATAATCTGCCATCCTGTATCACCCTTTTCACGATACTCTATTACATAATCTAAGATTGGTGCGCCCTCTAGCGGCTCCTGCCAACTCAAATCTGGTATAACTACCGGATAATTTGCGGCTAATAGCAGTAGTGACTGCTCAGCTACTAAATTACGAGGAGCTGATGGAACAGCACCTGGTTGTGACGGGCCACAGTCTTTGCCCATATCATTGATAGTCCAGCTGTGGTTGTCTATGATGCTTTGACGTTGAGTTTCGCTGGTGCAATATTTGCTACTACCAGCGTCAAAAGTAACATTACTTTCTAGGTTTTGGGCTGACCAGGCTATGAGCGTAGCGTCGTAGTTGGCAATGGAGAGACCGGATTGATCTCCACCAACAGGTCCACCAAACATACTCCACATGCTAGTCACACTTCCCATGTCCCAGCTAGCTAATGATTGATCGAAAGATGTTGCACCATAAAACATGATGCTCATATCGGTTACATTGCTCACATCCCAATTGTTCAACGACTGATTGAAAGCAGTCCCGGCAAACATTGTATTCATATCGGTTACATTGCTAACATCCCAGCTACTTAAAGGTTGGTTGAAGGAGGTGGCGCTATTAAACATGGCGTACATATTAGTAACATTACCAACATTCCAACTGTTAAGAGGTTGGTTGAAGGAGGTGGCGCCCGCAAACATACCCGCCATGTTTGTTACATTGCTAACATCCCAGCTACTTAAGGGCTGGTTGTATGATGTGGCACCTGAGAACATGCTTGATGTACTAATAATATTACTTGGATTCCAACTATCTATATTTGAATTAAATGAGGTCGCGTTATTAAACATCCCATCCATATATGCGACTTGACTTAAGTCGGGATTATCAAAAGTAGACATTATCATATTAGTAGTATTCTTAAACATGTCTGTCATGTTACTCCATTGGATATCGCCCCATTGTTTAACATCTACTAGTTTTTGAGGATCAGAGCCAACTAACCCACCGAATACAGCCCGCAATGGGCTAGAACTAGAAATAGCAATATCATATTGGCCAACAGAGCCATAAGTACAAGTAAAACTGCTCGACTGGTTAGTAAACTCTGGAGTACCGTCGTTATTACAGTCGACATTATACCCAGACGAACTTGGTGTTTCTAAATGAAACTTATTAGCAGGTGTGTCCCCTGGATTATCGGTCTTAACGCGGAAGATAAAGGGACGTTGAGATGAGCTACAATCCTTACCGCCATCGTTAATAGTCCAGTTGTGATTAGTGATAATACTTTGGCGTTGAGCCTCAGAATTACAATATCTACTGTTACCAGCATCAAAAGTTACATTATTTTGTAGAGCTTGAGAGCTCCAAGAGGCCAAAGTTGCATCATAATTTGTTACCGATAAACCTAATGCAGAGGCAAACATCTGTGACATATTGGTGACACTACTGACATCCCAACTATTCAGTGGTTGGTTAAAGGTATTAGCATAGGCAAACATACCCATCATGCTAGTAACCTGGCCAGTATCCCAGCCATTTAACGGTTGATTAAATGATGTAGCATACGCAAACATACCACTCATATTAGTAACCTGACCGACACTCCAACTATCTATCGACTGATTGAAAGAGGAAGCCATTCCAAAGAGATTGTTCATATTTGTTACGTTACCTACATTCCAGTCACTTATAGGTTTATTAAAAGTCGTAGCACTGAGGAACATACCTGTCATATCAGATGCATTACTGACGTCCCAACTAATTAGAGGTTGATTAAAGTAGGTGGCAAAGGCAAACGCATTCGTAAAATTGATTATATTACTGGTGTCCCAATGATTTATATTTGAATTGAAACTAGAGGCTCCATTGAATATATGCGACATATTGTTAACGCTACTTAATATAGGGCTATCGTTTGCAGAGATTTCTGCATTTGTAGCATGGTAGAACATATTTCTCATATCTAACCAATTATTATTTCCCCACTGCTTGACATCTAAGATCTTACCTTGGTCTGAACTAGGATACGCTACATACCAATGTGGAAAAGTGCCAGTTATGGCAATGTCATACTCCCCGGCCGAACCATAGACGCAGGTTACATCTCCAGTTTGGCTGGCATGCTCTAGCGTGCCATCGTTATCGCAATCTACATTGTAGTTGTATGTATAGCTGTTGTTAGTCGGGATTATGAACTGATTACTCCCACTACTCCCTGGATTATCCGTCTTCACCCGGATAATAAACTCCCCCGGTGCCCAGTCCCCATCGTAAGTAACTGAGTTGTCGGTGCTAGTGCTAGCTTGGTTGGTGCCACTAGCTCCGTTCTGAGCAGTGATGAGTTCTTGGGCAATGGTAGGAGTTATGGTTCCGGCTGATGTAGCTTGGATTCTTACTTCGTAGGTAGATTTGTTGAAGGTGCCGGCTTCGGTGATGGATTGAACTTGTTGTCCGGGGGCGGTACCACCTAGGGTGATGTCGGAGTTAGTTAATGTGGCTTCATCTATTGGTTCATTGAACTGGACAGTGAATACAGATGTATAGGATGGGTTAGGGTCAGTAGTACCAGACTTTTGGTTAATAGTAACCGTCAGGGTTCCTGGAGCAGCAGCCGAGAAGACAAACATACCTAGAGTAAAAGCAAACAATACTATAGTACTACTCAACGATAGTCTAGTGATGGTCAGTATGGTATCTTTGAGCTTGTACTTGGCTCTAGGAATAAAGATGACCCGCATATAATGAGCGGGTGTAT
>JAGQNK010000032.1 GCA_020428105.1 Candidatus Saccharimonadota bacterium | reverse complement strand
TAGTTTTGTGTCTTTCCGGACAGCTACACGCAACGTGTCTACTCAAAACTTACGTTTCACGCAGCCACCACATCCGCGTAATATCTTTTGAACTTTGATTTGTAAAGGATAGTTTTGTGTCTTTCCGGACAGCTGCGCGGTTGATAGTCAGAAACGTACTAAACCATTCTACAGATAAGTGCTCATATTTTCCAGTATTTGTTCAAAAGCCGCTGCCCTATCCGCTTTGCCGGTGATCGAACGGCCTATAGCAAGATAGTCAGCACCTTCTGCGAGTGCACCTGCTGGGGTGGCAACACACGGGTGGTCATCTGACGGTTCGCCATGCATGCGAATTCCTGATGCGACGATGATAAAACCACCGTAGGATTGAACTTTAGAAATATCTTGCACATTGCACATTACTTCGGAAATCTGCTGATGGGGTCTCAGTCGTGAGTTTGCTTCTTGAATATTACTTAACGAATGATGCAAAAGAAGTGGATCAGAACTAGGTAATGACACAAACAGACTATTCTTCACGGTTGTAGCCCTAGCAGCACTAACAAGAGCATCTGGTCCAACTCCAGGGCCTATGCTTAAATGCTTGAATCCCCTACTAAATGCTTGTGGAACTAGAGTCTTCATTTGATCAGCATCTTCGTTATACTTTGCATCTAGATCTACATTCACGCCACGTGACGACAGAAATTGCACGAGACTCCATGGCCTGTCTTGCAGAAGCAAACCCTGTCCAAGCTTAAACGCCCTTGCCCTTGGTCCAAGATCTTGTGCCAAATGATGCATTTGCAAAAAATCGTCGTTTGCATCTACGGTGACGATTATTCTCTCTTCTGGTGATATATACCTTTTACTCATACCGGGAAGTATGAAGTACTATACAATATTCTATCCATCAACACTAGTGTTGATATGATGATAAACACAGAGAGTTGCTCTGCCATACATCTTGTGCCGCAACAGCTCCATGTCTGGAATTTGCGGAACCGGTTCGTGCGTTGGCCACGAGACCACCATAGTACCAGTGTCGTTAACATGTCGGGAGATTCTATGAAGTAATAGCTCCAATACTGTGTCATATGGAGGGTCACATACAACAATATCGAAAGCATCGCCGAGATGGTTGTTTGACCAACCCTTTATGTTAGCTCTAACTACCGAAGCGCTCTCTTCCAGGCCGAGTGACTGGATGTTCTTCTTTATCGTCATAAAGGCATCTTTGTCTAGTTCTACCAACGTAGCGTGCTGTGCGCCACGACTAATAGCCTCGAAACCAATCGCACCACTACCTGCAAAAGCATCAAGCACCGTTAGACCGTCGATGTCACCCAACATGTTGAATATAGCGCCACGAATCTTGTCGCTCATCGGATGCGTATTGTATGTTCTAGGACTTTGGAATGTTCTTCCGCCGTACTTTCCGGCTATAATTCTCATAATCTTTACTGATCAATCCTGACTCAAGCAATGCACTAAACCATGCGAGAGTTACATTGTTAATAATTAGTGGACCAAGCTTATGTCGTACTTCATACGCCAGTTTTGGTGTCCAGCCTTTTTGCTGATATCTTGTGTACATATCTAATACCGCTATTTCCCGTGCTGTTCGCCGAAATAATTCAGCAAGACCTAGCTGCTCGATGGAACGCAAATCAGCTATGGTTGGTACAGTATCTGCAAACGATAGTGGAGCAATAATCGAAGCCACTCCTATTTCGAACAATCCATGGGTAGTCATGAGGCCCTTGGGTCCCCACATTTTCCAGTTGTTCTTGACCTGTTCACGCTTAGTTTCACCCGGCATGACAATCTTTCCTTTTATCGTCGTCCTTGTTTCTATGCCTTCACCTCCTCGCAGTTCGGCCAGCTTTTCTTCATAAGGAAAATGATGCGCGGGCGTTAGTCCGTCAACTATTGCATGAGCAAGCCAGGCCGCTTCAAAAGCCACACGTTCCCTATTACTTGCTCGGAGTTCCTTCACTAGCTGCTGGTAATGGTCTTGGATTATCTCGACAATCTGTGTGTCAGAATCATCAAAAGGATTGTAGTAATGCCACAATTCATCTTTGGCGGGGCTTTTACGTTTGATGGCATCGGGGCCGTTCTTGCCCTCGAAATACAATATCTCGCGGCTTGTCGGGAAATCTACCTTATTACCTACAAGCTTTACTAAATGCCTGCGTGCTATGCGGTCAATTTTTTGGTGCGCGCCCATAACTCTACCGGAATATTTTGTTAGTGTTGAACCTGAATACATAATGTAAATTTAGTTTAAATTTGTGACAGCGCGAATGCTTTGTACCCTCTCGTGCAGTTGACTATATTCTAACAGGTTTTCACCCCGATCGATAAACTCTTGCGCAGCCTGACGTGCCTGAGAAATCAATTTTGTGTCGGTGAGCTTTGCAATACGCAAATCAAGCTGACCATGTTGTATTGTGCCATATATTGCTCCGGGACCTCTTATTTCTAGATCCATCTCTGCAAGCTTAAAGCCATTGTCAGTTTGTTCTAATGCACGCAATCGACGACTCGGCTCTGAGCTATCCCCCATCATTAAATAACAATAACCTTGATGCTCGCTACGCCCTACTCTGCCCCGCAACTGATGTATTTGCGCCAAGCCAAACCGCTCAGCGTTCTCTATGAGCATTATTGTTGCGTTTGGAATATCTACGCCTACCTCTATAACGGTAGTGGAAACAAGGATATCCAGTTGTCGTTTTGCAAACATTTGCATCACTCTGTCTTTGTCTGCTGGCTTCATCTTGCCGTGCAACAATCCAATCTTCTTATTCTTGAAGAAACCTTGTCGTAGCCCCGTATACACTTCTTCGGCAGATTTAGCAGGCAGAGAGTCAGATTCTCGGATCAGTGGTGTCACCACAAACATCTGCCTGCCCTCATCCAACTCTGTATCTATCTTTTCATAAAGCTGTTTGCGCGAATTTGGCGACTGTATGCTTGTGATTATCGGCTTTCTTCCCTCGGGCTTTGTATCAATTATTGAGATATCCATCTCGCCGTACAAGGTCAGTGCCAGACTGCGCGGTATTGGCGTTGCTGTCATATTCAGTACATGTGGCATATGTCCTGCTTTGCTCTGCAATGCCTTGCGTTGTTCTACGCCAAATCTATGCTGTTCATCAACTACAACCAAACCAAGGCGGTGCATATCGACTTTCTCCTGAATAAGTGCATGAGTGCCGATGATTAATTTTGTTCGACCCGAAGCAATTGCTTCGTGGGTCAATCGCTTTTGTGTAGGTTTTTGTCCCCCAACCAACAAACCTACAACTTCGGACAAGCCAAGTGGTTCGAATAGCCTATGTATTGTTTTGGCATGCTGCTTAGCCAATATCTCAGTAGGTGCCATGAAAGCAACCTGGAAGCCTGCTTTGATTGCCATAACTGCCGCCATAGCTGCTACGACAGTTTTGCCAGAGCCTACATCACCTTCTAGCAACCTGTTCATTGGTTGCGACTTTTGCATGTCCAAATATATTTGCCATATAGCTCGCTTTTGTGCATCGGTCAATGTAAAAGGCAAATGTTTCACAAAATCTTTAGCTAGCTTCTCATCGAATGCAACCTCCACGGAGACTTCCTGTAAAAGTTCGTATTTATTTAGCAAGGCTGCCAACGTTAGCTGAAACACTTCCTCAAAGCCAAGACGTTCTTTGGCCTTCTCCAACTTCTCACTGCTGTGGGGAAAATGTATAGTTTCTACAGCATTGGCACGTGACATTAAATGCTGCTCAGTCACCAGCCAGTCTGGAAGTGTTTCGGCAAGTACACGAACTTCCGTTATACAAGAACGCAGGATTTTGCGAAGCTGTTGAGATTTCAAACCTTTGGTTTCACGGTATATCGGCACGATACGAGCGGTGCTAAGTGGAAATTCACTCACTAACTCTGTCGACGGGTTTTGGATTGTCAGGTATTGACGACGCAATCCAAAATCTCCGGAAATATAATATTCGACATCATTCTTCAAAGCATTGGCTCTATAAGGTTGATTGAACCAGATAAGACGTACGCTACCCGTATCATCACTAGCTACTGCTTCAGTAATATGCATCCCCCGGCGCACATAGCGGCCTTTGACTTGCATAATCTTAGCTTGGATTGTCACCATACCCGGTTTGATATCATCAATGGCAACTATCTGCGAATAATCTTCATACCTACGAGGAAAATACTCTAAAAGGTCAGAGACGCTGTGAATACCCAATCTAGCAAGCTTCTCAAGTACACCACTCCCAACTCCTTTTACTTCACTAAGGCTAATATCATATTTCATTTATGACATATTATATAGAACAAATAATCATACCTGCCATCCCTAATGCGTTGAATTAATCCCCAGATTTCTGTTATGCTTAGTGTAAATAACATAAAAGGTGAGGACGAATGGCTAGATTACCAACTCCAGGAGGCGACAATGGATCATGGGGAGAAATTCTAAACGAGTATTTAAAAGTTACCTTAGATGATAACGGTAATCTACGAACCAGCGCTATTACAGAATCCAAAATTCCGGATACAATAGCGAGAACATCGGATGTTAGTGATTTAGTTGATGATCACAACACGGATTCTTCTGCACACAGTGATATTCGTGGACAAATTGCAGCGATCAACTCGACCCCGAAGAAAACATGGCCTGTTGGCATGTATCTTTCCGGAGCAACAGTAGAAGATATGGTAACTGCTTTCGGATGGGCGCCTATACAACCGGGTATTGTCTGGGATGGTCAACTTAAGCATGTTGTGAAAACCAGCCCAACGACAGGAACAATTTCTGTTCTGTCACCAAGCGAAGGTGACATAGCAATTGTTAGTGCTATTTTCGATGTTACAACATCACAACAAAGTCCGGGAGGTATTGCAACATTTGATAGTAATGCCCAGATTGCTGTACCGACCTCAGACCTAGGAGAAAAATGGCAAGTATGGCCGACCGACAAAGTATTTGTAAACGCGACAAACTTCACGGGTAATTTAAACTCGTTGAGCGATGCTAGTAGCTTAACCGATGTTCTCAACGCAATTGATGCACTCAATACATCCTCTACTTTGGATATGCCAGGAAACTTTTTCGACGTTAAAGCATATGGTGCAACAGGGGATGGGTCAACCGATGACACAGATGCTTTCGAAGACGCTTGTGCAGCTGCGCAGGCAGCAGGTGGCGGTGAGGTATTCGTTCCTTCTGGAACCTTTCTGATCCGTAGGTCCATCAAGCTACCATCTAACACTATTCTTCGTGGCCAAGGAGAATCGACAATAATCAAACGACATGGTAATGCCTTTAAGTCTGCAGTGACTTCCGACGTGCCTTCTGCTGGCTCTACTAGCGTTACTGTTGCAGATACGAGCGGATTCAGTACAGGTGACCAAATCTTGCTATCTGATAATGGTAACTGGGAGTGGAATGCTACAAGAACAGTGATCACAAATATATCAGGAAATACGATTACGTTTGACAAGCCTACGGAATCTAACTATATCGCCTCCAACGAGGGCTACGTGTATCGAGTATTCCCAATGATAACAAATGCTGATAGAGATTATTCTGGAGGTATGAATGATTATCATGAAAATATCGTCGTTCGAGATCTCTTGATTGACCAAGAACGAGATGACAACATGGACCCAGTACACTCTCCTTTATTTACCGGCGGTCCCTGGGTTGCTGATTTTACTGTAGCAGCCATACACTGGGAAGCTGTTTACCGTGCCGTCGTTGATAACGTTAGAATAATAAACGCAGTAGCAGACTCATATTCTGACCAAGCACGAATAGATGGTAATCTGGAAACCAACAATGTCATTCGTAATTGTCATATTTCCAACAGTGGTAGACATGGCATTCACTTTGGTTCCTCCGAGCGTGGAGCGGTATCTTTACAAAACCACGTAGAAGGTGCCAGGGGATATGGCCTATTTCTTTGTGCGGAAGCAAGGCATTCGATAATCATGGGTAACACCTTTTCCAATTGTGAATCAGGTATATCCGGTGCTGATGCGCGTCAGCCAGATGGAAGCAATGTCACACCATCTACACCTTACGACGACATTGGAGGTGATATTGGTTCAATTATTATCGGCAATACATTTATTGGTGGCCCATCAAATAACCCCGGTTCCCCACCGAACGACAGTAGTTTCGCTATCAGCGCTGGTCCTAAATCAGTCATATCCAATAATATGATCATGCACTACAATGGTGGGATTGAGCTTGTCCAATGGGCGGTTGACTGTATAGTGCAAGGTAATTACATCAATCTACCATCCAATGTATCAACAAGGAGCGGAATATCCGTAAAGGCTAATGCCAATCACGCAAATATCAATGATAATACAATAGGTACAAGACCAGTTAACTCCAAA
>JAGQNK010000031.1 GCA_020428105.1 Candidatus Saccharimonadota bacterium | reverse complement strand
TGATAGAGGTAACATTGCCAATTATAGGTAACGAAGATCTGCGGGTGGCATCGTTAGAGCGTCCGCTTACGAAGCCAGAGGACTTCTTTGACTTTGAGACAAAGTATATGCAAGGCGGCAAGAAGGGCGCTAAAAAAGGTGGCGCCAAAGGTTCGCAGGGCTACAGTGAAGTGCCGGCTAAGTTGGACCAGAAATTGTACGATAAAGCCGAAATGCTCGGGCGACAGGTGTATAGATCGCTTGGCTGTCAGGGAATTGCTCGTATAGACATGTTGATTGACGGTAAATCTGGAGTTGTCTACTTCAACGAGGCCAATCCATTGCCGGGCGGGTTATATGAACATAACTGGCAAGCCTCTGGCGTGAGTAGTGTGGAACTTGTGCAAGCACTTGTGCGCTTCGCTGAGGAGCGTTGGCAGCGTCAGCAACAACACGCCACCGTATTTAATACAAACTATTTACAGCAGTTTTAGAATGTCCACCCAGCCCATACCTCACGGAACTCGTACGCAGTGTTTTGAACAAATGCCTAGTGCTGTACAGAAACTTGAAATTGATCGTCTGCCGGTAGCATTGCAGCAAGAACGGATTTGGCTGGCTGAATCCAAGCTTTCATTGCACGAAGATAGGTCAAGTATATTGGGTAGTATTGCATTGGGCGAGATTGTTGCAGTGCCTTCGGGAGCGGATTTGCCGTTCAGGCAGTATTATCAAGACCGAACAAACAAGGCTCAAATCGAAGCTTTACCAGAAGCAAATTGTAGTGTGCCGTATCTAAGGCCAGAAGCGCTTAGTACTATGATGCGAATTACAGATAATGCCCGGCAGCGGTTCTTTGACAGCGAAGACGGTGGGGCATACATGGAAGAATTTGGAATTACTAATTTGCAATATTCCGTGACGAGCATGCTACGAACTCGGCGTTATCAACAGGAATTAGTGCGTCACAATGCACTGGCTCTCGACGGTGATAGTGCTCATCTTTTTGGCGTAGCATTTGACATTGACCATTCTGGATACTACGTCAAGAAGGACGGTAGTTCTGAAGTTATTTCGGTCAATGGTTTACAAAACCCGTCGTTGTATAGCGATGCTCCGATTCTCGCGCTACACCAAGAGCTAGAAGCAAGAGCGAGCCACGATGAATTGGCTTTTGTTACCGAGCTGCCGACTGGGCGGGGTTGCTGGCATATTACGGCTAATCCATTAATTCAAGATCGTGGCGAAACTTTCGGTAGCACGCATGAGCTAGTTCCGGC
Source organism: Candidatus Saccharimonadota bacterium (assembly GCA_020428105.1). Lineage (GTDB taxonomy): Bacteria > Patescibacteriota > Saccharimonadia > Saccharimonadales > JAGQNK01 > JAGQNK01. The sequence continues at coordinate 18,441 of JAGQNK010000031.1, read as the reverse complement.
CTCGTAACAAGCGCAGACTCTACTTCTATAGAGTGACATAAGGTATAATGCGCAATGATGAAAAGATATAATCCAAAAGACATAGAGCCCAAGTGGCAACAGCAGTGGTCTGACTCAAATTTGTATCAAGCAGTAGATTTTGATAAAAAGCGGCCAAAATTTGTTATGCTCACCGAGTTTCCGTATCCTTCCGGCGACGGGCTGCACCTCGGGCATGTGCGAGAATATACGCTTGGAGATATTATTGCGCGACATAAGCGTATGACTGGTCATAACGTTCTATACCCAATGGGTTGGGATGCCTTTGGGTTGCCAACAGAGAATTATGCAATCAAGATGAAGGTTCCGCCACAACAGGTTACCAAGAATAATGTGGCAAACTTTCAGGAACAAATGGTTTCACTTGGACTCTCTTTCGATTGGTCTAGGACGGTCAATACCACGGATCCAAGTTACTACAAGTGGACGCAGTGGCTATTTTTACAGTTTTTCAAAGCAGGGCTGGCCTATCAAGACGAGATTGCAATTAACTGGTGTCCAAAGTGCAAGACGGGCTTGGCAAACGAAGAGGTCGTAAATGGCAAGCATGAACGGTGTGATACACCTGTAGAAAAGAAGACGTTGCAACAATGGGTCTTGAAGATAACCGATTATGCGGACAGGTTGATTCGTGGTTTAGAAACCGTTGATTATCCAAGTCGCATTGCCGATCAGCAAATAAACTGGATAGGTCGGAGCAAGGGTGCGGAGTTGGACTTCAAGGTTGAGGGACACGAAGGTGAATACTTGAAAGTGTTCACTACTAGACCTGATACTTTATGGGGTGTGACATTTATGGTTTTGGCACCGGAACATCCGCTGGTAGACATTATTACGTCATCTGCGCAAAGAATAGATGTAGATGAATACAAGAAATTAACCCAGTCAAAGACCGAGATTGAGCGCCAAAATACTGACCGCGAAAAGACTGGTGTTTTCACCGGAGCATACGCCATAAACCCTTCCAGTAATGAAAAGGTACCTATTTGGATAGCTGATTATGTTCTATCGGGATATGGTACGGGTGCTATCATGGCAGTACCTGCCCATGATGAACGCGATTTTGAGTTTGCAAGCAAGTTCAGTTTGCCCATTGTAGATGTATATAAAAAAGACAGCCCTGCAGATAACAACTTTGGTGGCGAAGGGGATGTTATAAACTCTGGAATGTATGATGGGATGCGAACCTCTGATCTGCGTGAAAGAATTGTCGATGACCTACAGCAAAAGGGTTTAGCCAAAGAAAGAATAAACTACAAGCTACGTGACTGGATATTTAGCCGTCAGCACTACTGGGGGGAACCTATTCCGATTATCCACTGTCCAGATCATGGAGCAGTTCCGGTGCCAGACGATCAATTGCCGGTAGTTTTACCAGAAGTTGACCATTATGAGCCAACAGATACGGGTGAGAGCCCGCTTGCGGAAGTATCGGAATGGGTAAATACGACTTGTCCAACATGCGATAAGCCCGCCAAACGAGAAACCGATACAATGCCAAACTGGGCTGGTAGCAGCTGGTACTATTTACGTTATTTTGATGCTAATAACGATACAGCTTTTGCTGATATGGAAAAGCTGAAGTATTGGGGAGAAGTCGACCTATACTTGGGCGGCATGGAACACACAACATTGCATTTGCTATATAGCCGCTTTTGGCACCAATTCTTCTACAATCAGGGACTTGTTCCCACTCCGGAGCCATACAAAGCAAGGCGTGGTCAGGGTATTGTTCTAGCTACTGACGGCTCTAAGATGAGCAAAAGCAAAGGTAATGTCGTTAATCCAAATGAGATTATCGACCAGGGCTACGGGGCTGACGCGGTGCGTATGTCGATTGCGTTTTTGGCACCATACGACCAAACAACTCCTTGGAATTCGGAAGGTATCGCCGGAACGTATAGGTTTTTACAGAGATATTGGACTCTTGTGCAGGAGCATATTGACGCAAGCAAGGTAAATCTGGACGATAGCGTGGATCAAGTTGCGCTGAAGCGCGTCACGCACAAGGCCATAAAACGAATCAGCGAAGACCTTCATGGTATGAATTTCAATACTGCGGTGGCAGCTTTGATGGAAGCGGTGAACGAATTATACAAACAAAAAATTGAACTTCCGCTAGGTAGCCCTGCTTGGACCGAGACAATAGTCGCATTCACTAAATTACTTGCTCCTTATGCACCGCATATCGCTGAAGAGATTTGGAATCAATTAGGGCAGCCTGGATCTATACATAACAGTGAATGGCCAGTACACGAAGATAAATATTTGGCTGAAGAAACAACTAGGATGGCCGTGCAAGTCAATGGTAAGTTCCGTGAGGAAATAGTTGTAGATAAATCAGCTCAAGAGTCTGAAATATTGGCTCAGGCCAAGTCGGCAGACAAAGTGCAGGCGCATATTGCTGGCAAAAGTATTGTGAGAGAAATTTACGTACCAGGTCGTCTTGTCAATATTGTTGTCAGAGATTAGTAAACTAGATAACCTATATGATTTCTGTGTTCGATAGGTCAGAGCCGGGCTGTGCTGACGGGCCTTCCTGTAGATAGTTAACAACCATCGGATTGATGGATCCGTCTTGCTCGAAAGCATTTACTCCAATCGAACCTATGACCGGGGCAAGGTTTTGGGCGTCGTTGGTCTGAGTTTCGGGGTCTGCTAACTCAGGTGCTTCTTTTTCCCAGTCGAATACCTTCGAACTTTGGCCAGGTGTAGATTGTTCAATAATCCTTATGTGTGAAATGGGTTCGCCAAAAGAATATTTAGGAAGCTTTGGCAATGGTGCGAACTCAAAACCAGATTTTCGTCGAAAAATACTCACATTTACTCCTTTTTTGATATAGCTTGGGAACCTCTACTTACACAATAATTATTGTATTATGCGCGCAACAGTAAATTTTGCAATATACATAATAATTCAGCGTAATTATACATTAAAAGTAGGCAATTGTCAATGGTCGTTATAGATATGGCGCTTGAGTTATACCTGTTTTTGGAGTATTATGTAGTGTAATAATTAATCAATATTCCAAGTCAGGAGAAGTTTTTGCTCTATGGGTAAACCCAAGAAACGAACCAGCCCCCGCCGAACAGGCGCACGACGTAGTCATCTCGTGCTTAAATTGGCACGCGCTGTTAATGCTAAATCACCGGTAAAAGCACGTACAACCAACAAAGAAACCGGTAAAAAATCCGCTAAGTAAGTTGCTTACCAGTAGCGTATACTGGTAATGGAACTCAAAAAGGAATTAACAATATGGCCTCGAATCGTCACCTTGGACGCATAATAGCTCTCCAGACTCTATATGAGCAAGAGTTTCGCATTGAGTGCAATGATGTTGATTTCGATCTTGAAGAAGTTCTTCAGCGCAATATCAGTCGTTACCGCGACATGGTAGATGATAGAGAGTTTATCGCTGTTTTGGTCAAAGGTGTAGATACTAAGCGCGATGAGCTAGATGCTGTGCTTCAGCCATTAGCGCCAGAGTGGCCACTGGAACAAATTGCCCGAATGGATCGTCTTGTTCTGCGCCTCAGTACTTACGAGTTGATCTTTGGCACTAACGTACCGCCAAAAGTCGTAATAAACGAAGCAGTAGAGTTGGCGAAAGCTTTCGGTGGAGAAAACTCAAGCAAGTTTATCAACGGCGTGTTAGGTACACTACTGCGGTCGCGCGAAGGAGATAAACACGATAAACCAACAAAAGTAGATGCTAAGAAAGATAATAAATCATGAAAAAGCCCAAACCCCCAAAGCCATTTCACAAGCCGATACAGGGTTTTAAGAATCTGGTTAATAAACGCCGTCCATCCATTAGCGAAGTGGTACGTGAGCCAACTGCTGGGGGCGTGATTTTTCGTCGCAATCAAAAAAACAGAGATGTTGAGATCTTGCTTATTCAAGATGCCAAAGATCGATGGACAATACCCAAAGGACATATTGAAGAAGGCGAATCATCCAAAGAGACAGCAGAACGCGAGATTCGTGAGGAGACTGGCCTACAGGAGATGAAAGTCCTCAACTGGCTAGGAAAGATCAATTTCCGATATCGTAGAGGTAATAGTTTGGTGCTCATGACTACCGAGATATTTCTGGTACAGGGTAAGGGCGACACCGACAAACTTAAGCCCGAAGACTGGATGAATGGTATCAAATGGTTCCCAGCGACTGAGGCATTGGATAAAATTGAATACGAGGATATTGGAAAGATTATACTTCTTGGGCTCAAGAAAATTCGCCAAGCTGGATTGTAGAGAGTATGGATTTTAGCATTTATCAGGATTTTGCCAACACGAAACTGGGTGTACAGTTCGATGATTTGAATCTTTTAGTTACGGCCTTCACGCATAGATCGTATGTGAACGAGCACAAGAAAACTACACACGCCCACAATGAGCGCTTGGAGTTCTTGGGTGATGCGGTCTTAGAACTGGTGGTGACCGAATTTTTGTTTACCAACCACGAGGATCCAGAGGGTGTTTTGACTAACTGGCGAAGTGCGCTGGTGCGTACTGAGAGTATTGGTGCGGCGGCGGCTCGTCTGGAATTTGAACCTCTGCTGAGGCTGAGCCGTGGTGAGAAACGTGGGACTGCTAGGGCTAGGGCTCAAATCTTGGCTAATGCATTTGAGGCGGTAATTGGCGCTTTGTATCTAGATCAAGGTTATGAGCAAGCGAAGCGTTTCATCGAGAAAAATCTGCTGATTACATTTGATGATATTTTAAGGACTGGCTCGTGGATGGATCCAAAGTCACGGTTACAGGAAGTGGTTCAGAGCCGTGAGGGCCACACGCCGCAGTACAAGGTCTTGGATGAGACCGGCCCGGATCATGAAAAGATTTTTACGGTTGGTGTGTTTGTCGGCAACGATTTGCGTGGTCGAGGCACTGGTCCAAGTAAACAAAACGCCCAAGTGGCTGCCGCCGAGAATGCCCTGAACAAGATCAGTGAGCAGGTATCGTAGTTGACAACAGAGGTGATTACCTGTAGACTTAGTCGGTATTTATTATCCTAAAGGGAAGAGAGTTAGCAGAATGTTAGTCATTCGTATGCAGCGTACCGGACGAAAAGGTCACGCTCAATTCCGCGTCGTAGTTCAAGACTCGCGCAGGACCCCAAGTAGTGGACGCATTGTGGCGGCTTTAGGTCACTACAATCCTCACACAAAAGAAGCAGTTATCAACAAAGAAAAGGCCTTGTTTTATCTAGAACATGGCGCACAGCCATCAGATCGAGTCGCTCGATTGCTTAAGGCTCAAGGTGTTAAGTTGCCTAGCTGGGTGAAACTTACGGCAGATAAAAAGCGTGATATCAGAAACGTAGAAAAACTGCGCAAAAACCAACCCAAAGAAGAAGCACCTGTAGAGACACAGACAGTATCTGAAGAAGTTGGACAAGAGGCTCCCGCGGAGGTTGCTGACAGTTCTAAGGAATAACCGTAGGCTGTTTCATAGAAGCACGGATTTACGCGACCAGTAATCCGTGCTTCTATTTTGTTTGCCCAATTTGCTCATTTTGCATACTGAGAAATATGATATGCTTAATCATAAGTAATATGAAACAGCAGAATCAATGAAAACACAAAACCTAAAAAAATATCATGTTCGTTCACTTGTCATATTTTTCATAGCTATCTTTGGCGTGGTAGCTATGGTTTATTATCGGAAAGCAACAGCATCTTCTTGTGTGACACCTAGCGGTATTGACGCAGGCACCGTTGTTATGACAGCAAACGTATCTAATTCTGGTAAATATAGAATTTGGAATCGCATTATGGCTAGCGGAACAGGCTCTTACCAGCTAGAGGTTGACCAGAATAAATGCTATTCGATTGATGTCAATGCACAAGTTCCGGCGAATAAATGGACATGGATCAACTACAGTAATGGTGATGTCAATAAGCCGATTGATGTCGATTTGGCGGCAGGAGTTCACACGGTGAAGCTGGTCAAAAAAGACAAAAATATTAAGCTAGATCGTATTCTGGTTTTGAGCGACCTCAAGTGTGAGCCAAGTGACACTGGAGCTAATTGCGCGGGTATTAATATTTCTCCAAAAGTATCTATAACTTCTCCATCAAGTGGTTATAGTGTAAATGCGCCAGGGGTAGTCGATATAAGTGCTAGTGCAAGTGACTCTGATGGATCGGTCATGAAGGTAGAGTTCTATAATGGTTCAAAACTGCTAGCAACAACCAACAAACAACCCTACGCATACAAGTGGACAGGAGTAGCGGCGGGGTCATATACAATATCGGCAAGGGCATATGACAATGATGGTGGTATCACAAATTCAAACGGAGTTGCGGTTAAAGTTAATGCATCGACACCTTCAGAAGCAATGAGTGTAAAAATTACCGCGTCCAACGATACTTATATCAGCTCAGATAACCCAAATTCGTCATATGGAAAAGCAACTGAACTCAAGGCTACTGCGAGTGCATATAGAACGTTTCTAAGGTTTGATACAAAAAACAGGAAACCTCCCGCCGGAAAGACATTAACTTCTGCAAAACTTAGAGTATTTACTTATCGTAATAAAGTTAATACTGGTGGCTATGAGATACATGAGAGCCTAATCCCATGGGATCCTGATAGGATGACCTGGAACAACCAAGGAAGTGCATATGGAAAACTAGTAACAACCAGCAGTACACCTAAGTCTGGTCAGTGGATGGACATATCATTACCATTAAACGCGGTTCCGTTTGATCATAATGCTAAATTTGGCATTAGGTATACCGTAACTCTAGCTGGAACCAGTATAGGTAGCGTCGAGTCATCACATAAACCGCAACTAATTCTAGAGTATAAATAGAGGTGAACAGTCGTGAGAAGTAGTAAATTTTCAAAGATCAGTACGTTATCACAGAAAGTATCTAAAATTGCATCGAGGCATCCTAAGGTATTACTTGCAATAACTGTAATGATGTTTAGCGGGTTAGGGTTGTTAACGCTAAGGCTGTCTAGGGCAGCAACACCATATGTGTCTCTTGAACCAGAAAATGGAAGTATACAAGGGTGTATAAGTAGTGTTGACGATTCGAATGCTTCAGGAAAAAAGGCAATTATGTTTGGCTGTGAATCGGTATCTTCTACTGGCGCGGGTGCCAAATTGCCTATTCAATACGATATAAACAAACTTACTGGAACTATTCGATATGTAGCCACAAATGGAACAGATAGTAATCCAGGAACAAAAACTGCTCCTTTTGCAACTCTCGCTATGGCTGCCAAGGTATCGAATGCAAACGATACGATTGTAGTCCGGGGTGGTATATACCGAGGGCAAGCAAATGTTAGCCTGGATGACTCTGGCTTAAAGGTGATTGCATACCCTGGCGAAACTCCCGTATTCAATGGTGCGACGGATGTAACTGGAGCTAATGGCTGGACTCAGGAAGGCGTCTATAGCTATCGATCATATTCTCCACGACCAGTAACTAATGGTGGAGGAGTTAATTTCTCTAGTAGTAATACCAACTTAGTAGATGATGGTGTTGGTAGATATCCTGATCAGGCCTGGATTGGGGACAAAGGTCTTAAGCAGGTCATGAACAAGTCGTCATTATCAGAGGGAGAGTTTTTTGTAGATCGATCCAATAGTAGGTTGTATATGATGGCATCTGACACAAAGAGACAGGGTATAGAAATTTCACGTTCTGCCAAAAGCGCTTCTGAGCGAGATAGGATGCTTACAATAAATGGCAAGAATATAACCGTGGAAGGGCTAAAGATTATTCGATATTCTGCAAGCGCTGGAGATTATGGCGGTATATTGGTTGCTGGCGGTGCTTCTGGATCCAAGATAACGAATGTGGAGCTGTCGGATTTTCCTTATGAAGGTATTCATTATGCAACAGGTAATGTTAATTCAGTAACGTCTCATGTGACAATAAATCGTGTTGGTTGGCAGAGTATAAATACAGACCGAACAGATAATTATTTATTGGATTACGCAAAGATTACCCACACTGACCCCTTTGATGAATTTACATCTTCGCCAGCAAGTGGCGCAATAAAAACAAGCAGAAATAGAAATACAAAGATTACAAATGGTTTATTTACAAACAACAATTCTCATGGTATTTGGTTTGACCAAAGTAATATAAATTCTGTAGTTGCGAATAACACATTGATGGATAATATCGGTGCGAGCGTGTTCTTTGAAATCTCTGATGGATTTATTATGGCAAATAACTACGTTCGCGCTAAAGGTTCAGCGCAGGCCGTTAAGCTTGCAGGATCTTCTGGCATATCCTTGGTCAATAACACCATCATCGGTGGCGTCGACCCTATAGGGGTGTATACTGACGCACGTTCAATACCAGGATGTTCTACAAGACCCTCCAGTAATCCATGCCAGTTGGCAAGTGAAGTTCAAACATATTTCCCAGTTCCGTCAACTATGGATTGGATGCCAAGAATTGACTTGATGATTAATAATATAGTAGCTTACCCTAGCGGTTCTACATTCTGTGGAGGAACTGAGCCAGTTTGTATAATGACGTATCACGGCAGTACTGGTGCTTCTTATCCAATAGAGAAGATAATTCATAAAGCGGATCCCTCTAGAGGTATTCCTCAGACTGTTATGAATGGAAATGTATATGTAAATGGGTCGGGAGCTATCATTCGTGTGAGTCAGCCGGTGGCGAGCTATAGTAACGTGAGTAGCTGGACATCGGCAATGGCTAAATCTCCAGTAGGAATAACTGGTATTGATTCTTTGTCGAAATTTGGCAATGAGTGGGTTCAGCCTGATGGTACGCCAACTGCAGCATTGAAAGCAGTACACAACCAGGCAATTGCCGTGCCAAGTAATTCATTATTGAATCAGTACGTTCCAGCGGGTAATAGGCATTACGGTGTGCTGAATAAGTGATAATTGACCCTCTGACATTGGTATATGCCGAAGCAGATATTTTTAGTGTATAATGAAGACATCCGTAAATAGAGGAGTGACTGCAAATGAGTACGATTGACCAACAATTTATTGAATATATTGTTAAATCTCTGGTAAGTAATCCAGATGCCGTACAGATAGAACGACGGATTGACGAAAAGGGCGTCTTGCTTGAGTTAACGGTAGATGGCGAAGATTTAGGCAGGGTTATTGGTAAGAGAGGCGCAACAGCGCAAAGTCTGCGTACACTTTTGCGAGCTTTGGGCACCAAGAATGACGCACGATACAATTTAAAGATTGTGGATACCTCAAATGGTGACAATAGTGCATCTCCCGTATCGGAAGAACCAGAAGAAACAGCTCCTACAAACGAAAGTGATGTAGTGAAGAATACTCGCAAAGAACTCGAAGATCTAGACGATCTAGATATCTAAAAGACACGAAACTATTGCAATAGAACCGCTCATGCTGTAAAGTATTTCTTGGTCTAGAGAAAGATCAAGAACTTTTAAAACAAACAACTACAAGCTCATTGCGAGCCACTAAATTAGTGGGAGCTTTATGTGAACATTAAAACCCGGGTAACTCCGGGTTTTAATGGTTATTGGAGTAGAATGAGAGCATGAAGATTCAAATAATCAGCCTTTTCCCGGAAATGATTTCTCCGGTGTTGGAGACTTCTATGTTATGGAAGGCTCAAGAAAAGGGCATCGTTGAGTATCGATATATTAACCTTCGAGACTTTGGTATCGGTCCACGAAAGACAGTGGATGACACACCATACGGTGGTGGTGATGGCATGCTTTTGAAGCCAGAACCACTGTTTGCTGCCGTTGAGTATGCCAAATCACAAGATCCTGATGCGCTTGTGTACCTGATGACGCCCAGAGGGGAGCGTTTTATCCAACGACGGGCTGTGGATATTGCAGGTGAAGCAAAAGGAATGATTTTTGTCTGTGGTCGTTACGAGGGCTATGACGAAAGAATAATTAGTCTTGTTGACAGGCAGATTAGCATCGGTGATTTTGTACTAACAGGAGGTGAGCTTGCGGCAATGACAGTCGTAGACGCGGTGGTAAGATTGTTGCCGGGAGTATTGGGTGGGGCTCAAAGTGCAGAAATAGAAAGTTTTAGTCATGGTGACAATCTAGAGTTTCCTCAATATACGCGTCCGGAAACTTTTCGTGACATGGCCGTTCCTGAGGTCTTGTTGAGTGGAAACCATGCAGAAATTGAACGCTGGCGACAGGCTCAATCACGGGCTCAGCACAATAAATATAAATCCTGAATACGGTAGAAAGACTGTAATTCGATTTCAGGATCATACACTACCCGATTCGTACAGGACTCGGGATAGTTTATCGTTACATATCGAGCATGACTCCTCTTCTTCATCTTCAGCCATCCAGCGCCTGATCGCCATATGCCATGGTTCGTAATCACGATAAGCCATAAAGTCTGCGGCACGACGGAGCCACCAGCCTAGGATGCCGTGGATACGCACCTTGCCCCAAAGTACTGCCGCCCATCGAGGCCCAGCAGGCATCACATATATTGGTTTTTTGGCAATGTACGGCAAAGGGGCTTCACCTTTTGTAATCCGCTTGAGGTTTTCGGCAACAAATTTGCCATCTTCTATGGCAACCTGAGCCATGCCACTATATGGTGTGTCAGCATTATCGCCAATGACGTAGATGCCTGGTTCGGCTTGTAGAAATTGATCGACCCGCACCTTGCGGTTGGCTGCAAGCTGGAAGTTATGATCGGTAAAGAACGGGTTATTTGTTACACCTGCAGTCCAAACAACCGTGTGGCTACGGATTGGTTTGTTGTTGACCATCAGTGCGTCGGCTGTTTGAGCTTGCACGGTTTTATTGGTCATCACATGAACGCCTGATTTTTTGAGATGATGCTTGACCCGGAAAGATATGTCTTTGGGCATACGAGGTAGAATACGTGAAGATGACTCTACAAGGTCTACATGGATCTTGCGTTTAGGAAGTCCATGATGTTTGCATATCTTCTTGACGTAATCCGGTAATGCACCAGCAAGTTCAACTCCTGTAGGTCCACCACCAACAACAACATAGCTTATGTCGGTCTTGCCATCTGTGATTAGCTGTTTGTGTAGATGGTCTTTGAGAGCATTAGCTTCCTCAGGTGACTTGATGCCATATGAGAATTCTTCCAGTCCTTTTATTCCGAAATAGTTCGTTGTAACACCCAGCGCACATACAAGAGCATGGTATGTGAATATTTGACCATTTCCGGTTTTGATAGTTGTATTTTCTCTGTTTAGCTCCTTGGCCGTGTCGATAACCAACTTAACATTCCTATTAGTAAAAATTTCTTCCAGGGGTACGCTTGCTAGCTTCATGCTGCCACCGGTTGCTACACGGTAAAGGGTACTGTAGATTCGAAAGTCACTGTTGGCACTAATTAGGGTTATGTCAAAGTTGGAATCTTTGGCAAGTTCAAGGGCGGCCTTGACCCCCCCAAAGCCACCACCGATTATTACAATCTTCCTTTTGCTCAAGATAACATTCTTCCTTTTTGCTTCTTTTAAATATGTTATCATACTACTAAAGGTTATGAGATAAAAATGCAAGTATTTATTGATGAGTTAAAAAAATCCGGCTTTGAGGGCGACATTGATGATTCGATTGAGCTAAGGGATGAGTATAGTCACGACGCATCAATGTTTGAGATGATGCCACAGTTAGTAGTAGCACCTAAAAACGCCGCAGATGTACAGCGTTTGGTCAATATTGCCCATAAGGTCAGGTCACAGATCAAAGAGTTGTCATTGACCGCCCGAAGTGCTGGCACGGATATGTCTGGTGGAGCAATTAACGATTCAGTTATTGTTGATTTTAAGAAATATCTCAACCACATTGAGAATATCGATAGGGACTCAGCTAAGGTACAACCTGGTGTGTTTTTCCGTGATTTTGATGCAAGAGCCAAAGAAAAGGGCGTTCTCATGCCGACGTATCCAGCATCTCGTGACTTGTGTACTGTCGGTGGTATGGTCAATAACAATGCCGGTGGTGAAAAGTCAATAGAGTTTGGTCAAGTGGCAAATTTTGTCAATGAACTAGAGTTTGTATTTGCTGATGGCGTGACACGGCGTGTCCGACCACTCACCAAGGCTGAATTAGATAAGAAAATGAAGCAAAAAGACTTTGAAGGCAAGGTCTACCGACAAATCTTTGAGCTGGTCGATAAACATTACGACGTCATCAAAGCTGCGAAGCCAAAGGTTAGCAAGAACTCGACTGGTTATAACTTATGGGATGTTTGGGATAGAGAAAAAGGTATCTTTGATCTGACAAAAGTTATTGTTGGTGGTCAAGGAACATTAGGTTTTGTGACTGATATTGAATTCCGTTTAGTTAACGCAAGATCTGACGAGGGCCTCCTGGTGATCTTTGTCAAAGACCTAAAGCGACTTGGAGAACTCATCAAGGTCGTAGTAGACAAAAAGCCATCGCGCTTTGAGTCTTTTGACGACAACACTTTGATCTTGTCAATTCGTTTCATGCCGTATTTTCTTAAATTCCTAGGCCCGGTGAAGTTTATAAGTTTAGTCCTACATCTGATTCCCGATGCTTTACTATTACTGCGCGGCGTACCAAGACTGGTGCTTATGGCGTCGATAAAGGGTAATGATCCAGAGGAGATAAAACAAAAAATTCATAGTCTAAGAACCGAACTTGAAGCCAAAAAGGATTATTATGGTATAAGTGGGTTTGAGGAAGCGCCATACGAACGGCAAGGCGAGAAGTTCTGGATCATGCGACGCTATAGCTTCCAGATTTTGCGCAGTAAGGTCAAGGATAAGCACACTGCGCCGTTTATCGATGATTTGGTAGTCAGCCCTGAACACTTGGCGGAGTTTTTGCCAAAAATTCGCAGGATTATCAAAAAGTACAAGTTGTTTGCAACAATTGCCGGACACATGGGTGACGGAAACTTCCATATTATTCCACTAATGAATATTGAACTGGAATCCGAGCGCAAAAAGATACTACCGGCTATGAAAGAAGTTAATGAGCTGGTACTGAAGTACGGTGGTTCATTGAGCGGAGAACATAATGATGGGTTAATCCGCGGTCCTTGGTTGACGCAGATGTACGGTGAAGAGATGGTCGGATATTTCAGAGAAGTGAAAGATATTTTTGATCCAGAGAATCTATTTAATCCTCACAAAAAGTCCAAGGCCACATGGGACTTTTCGATGAGCCATCTAAGGGAACATTTTTAATTGCTTTCTTACTGCAGTTGACCAATACTAGAGCGATGCTTATGCTATTATGAAAACAGTTCTATGAAAAAACGACTCAAGATAGTACTGCCAATTATATTTTCGCTTGGGATTGTGGTGGTTTTTGGCATATTCCTACGAGGTAGGGATATTGCTGTCATACATCCTGCAGGAACGGTGGCTGAAAGACAAAAGGATTTGTTGATTTTCGCTACACTGCTCGGCATGGTTGTAATAATCCCTGTTTTTGCAATGACTATATTCTTTGCCTGGAGGTATCGTGAGGGAAACAAAAAGGCGAACTACCAGCCTGAGTGGAGTAGTAATAACTTACTTGAGTTCATTTGGTGGGGTATCCCGATAATAATTATCTTGATCTTGTCAGTTGTGACTTGGCAAAGTTCCCACGAACTAGACCCTTATCGTCCGTTAGAATCTGAAAAGAAGCCAGTTACTATTCAAGTGGTTGCTTTGCAATGGAAATGGTTGTTTATTTATCCTGAGCAGGACATCGCAACAGTTAATTTAGCTCAGTTTCCAGAAGATACTCCAGTTAATTTCGAGATTACGTCCGACGCGCCTATGAATTCGTTTTGGATACCAAAACTAGGTGGGCAGGTGTATGCCATGAATGGAATGGTGACGAAGTTGCATTTACAGGCTGACGAAGTCGGTGAATATGAAGGTGTTTCTGCGAACATTAGTGGCGAAGGCTTTGCTGGAATGAAGTTTGTTGCTAAGGCCTCTAGTCAGACAGAGTTTGAAGAGTGGGTAAAGGCGGCTAAACATTCGGGTAATAAGTTAACATTGGATGAGTATGATAAGCTCACCAAACCCAGCAAGAGTAACCCGGCTGCACTATATTCTCTAGCAGTTGATAATTTGCGTGATAGTATACTAGATAAGTATATGCGTCATAACTCAGACAAAGAAAGTAAATCACAGAATATGGAACAAATTAACAAGCACGAGATGCACCACTAGGTTACTAGTATGTTAGGACGACTTACTCTAGATGCTTTGCCTAGCGAACCCATAACTATTGGCGGGGCGGTAATGATGACACTGAGTTTTTTGGGTATTGTTGGGTTGCTATTGTATTTCAAGAAGACAAAGTGGTTATGGAAGAACTGGCTTACGTCGTTGGATCATAAAAAGATTGGTGTGATGTATATTGTGGTTGCGGTTGTTATGTTGCTTCGAGGAGTAGCAGATGCGGCAATGATGCGCACGCAGCAGGCTTTGGCAGCCGATGCGCCTGGAATAGTGCATTCTGATATGTTTCAGCAGGTATTTTCGGCTCATGGAACAATCATGATATTTTTCGTGGCCATGGGGTTGATGTTTGGCATAATCAATCTGATATTACCTTTGCAAATTGGAGCACGTGATGTAGCTTTTCCTTTTTTGAACTCGGTTAGTTTTTGGCTTTTTGTGGCGGGTATGGTGCTTATCAATATTTCTCTTGTGATCGGTGAGTTCTCTACGGCTGGTTGGCTAGCATATCCTCCGCTCTCGGGGCTGGAATACAGTCCAGGTGTTGGCGTAGATTACTGGATTTGGGCGTTGCAGATTGCGGGTATTGGTAGTCTGTTATCCGGTGTTAATTTTTTTGTAACTATTATCAAAAAACGTGCACCGGGCATGACCATGATGAAGATGCCAATGTTTACTTGGAGCGTACTAATCACTATGGTTATGATTTTGTTTGCTTTTCCAATTCTGACTGCAACTTTGGCCATGCTTGCTTTGGATCGCACGATGGGGATGCATTTCTTTACTTCTAGTTTTGGTGGCAACCCGATGATGTATATAAACCTTATCTGGGCATGGGGACATCCTGAGGTATATATTTTGATATTGCCAGCGTTTGGTATGTTCTCGGAAATAGTACCCGTATTTACTCGGAAGCGGTTGTTTGGTTATGCATCTATGGCCTTTGCTCTGGGGTCGATTGCATTTCTGTCATTCATTGTTTGGCTTCATCACTTCTTTACGATGGGGGCTGGGGCGAACGTGAATGCGTTCTTTGGCATCATGACGATGATTATTGCTATACCTACCGGTGTAAAAGTCTTTAACTGGCTGTTTACGATGTTTCGGGGTCGCATAACTTTCACGACGCCGATGGTTTGGTTTATGGGCTTTATATTTACGTTCACAATCGGGGGCTTGACTGGTGTGTTGTTGGCGGTGCCAGCAATTGACTTCCAGATGCACAACAGTTTGTTTTTGGTAGCACATTTCCACAATATGATAATTGGTGGAGTCGTGTTTGGGTATTTTGCTGGCTTGGCATACTGGTTCCCAAAGATAACTGGTTTTAAGTTGAATGATCAACTGGGTAAGGCTGCCGCCTGGTGTTGGGTTATTGGTTTCGCTGTTGCCTTCGTGCCGCTGTATATATTAGGTATGATGGGGGCAACTAGGCGCCTAGACCACTACGCGGTATCCACGGGCTGGCAGCCATTGTTTGTGATTGCTGCCTTTGGTGGCCTGATTATTATGACTGGAATCTGCTTGCAGATACTTCAGCTGGTACATGGAATTTGGTTTAGAAAGCGGAATCTGGACAAGACTGGTGATCCGTGGGATGGACGCACTCTAGAATGGTCTACGACATCGCCGGCACCATTTTATAATTTTGCTACTATACCCAAAATACACAGCAGAGATGAATTTTGGGAGCGCAAGCAGTCTAACTCTAGGCAGCCTAAGCACGAATACCAGGATATTCATTTGCCCAAAAATACTGGGCTAGGGATTATGATTGCAGCAATGAGCCTTATTTTTGGCTTTGCCATAGTCTGGCATATTTGGTGGCTGGCTGTAGTTTCGTTATTTGTAGCGATTGCATTATTGCTTGTACGGTTTTCGGATGATGATACAGAATATGTAGTGACAGCAGAAGATTTGGCCAAACTGGAAGGCAGCAGGCGATACGCATGAATAAGGTAATGGAAATGCAGCGGAAGGATGACTCACCGCTTTTTGGTCTCTGGGTATATCTGATGACCGATGGTATGCTGTTTGCAAGTCTGTTTGCGACTTTTGCTGTGCTACGAAATAGTACTTTTGGTGGACCATCTGGTGCAGAATTATTTAGTTTGTCTTTTGCGCTTCTCGAGACGCTAATTCTACTTACTAGCAGCTTTACTATCGGTATCGCTATGTGGTTTGCTCATCAACGTGATGTAAGAGCAGTACTGTTTTGGGTTGGCCTGACATTCATTCTGGGGGCGTTGTTTTTGAGCATGGAGTTGCAGGAATTTAGTCATTTGGTTCAAGAAGGGCAAAGTTGGCGTCAGAGTGCATTTTTGTCATCTTTCTTTACCCTAGTTGGTACGCACGGACTCCATATAATAGCAGGTCTGGTTTGGTGCGCTTTCGTTGTTTTACAAATAATGCATAAAGGTTTAGACGGTATTCGTATGAAACGGCTGGCGATGCTGGCTATGTTTTGGCACTTTCTTGATGTTATTTGGATATTTATCTTTTCGATTGTCTATTTGTTGGGAGGAATAACGTGAGAGGTGCTCAACATAAAGAGACGCGCATAATACATATGTATATTATGGGTTTTGCTTGGTCGGTGGTTTTGACAATTGGTGCATATCTAGCTGTCGTGAACAAGATCTTAAGTGCTAACCAGTTGATTGTGTACATAATGTTACTTGCGCTGTTACAGGTCTGGGTTCAGTTGTACTTCTTTCTCCACCTAGGCAAAGAAAGTCGTCCGCGGTGGAACTTGTGGATATTTTTATTCATGGTTTTCATGCTTCTGATTATTGTAGTAGGCAGCTTGTGGATAATGCATAATCTTAACTACAATATGATGCCACCGCACCAGACCGATCATTACATGATAGAAGAAAGCAACGAAGGGTTTTGAAATTCTCAGCAAGGATAAGGGCGTACTATCAGTTAACTAAGCCCGGAGTACTGTACGGTAATGTCATAACTGCCGGTGCGGGGTTTTTGTTTGCGAGTGGCCAGACGATTAACTGGTGGCTGTTTGTGGCTACAATTGTTGGCACAACACTGGTGATTGCTTCGGCTTGTGTGTTAAATAACTTTCTCGACCAAGATATAGATCAAGTGATGTCACGCACAAAGAAGCGCCCTTTGATAGCGGGTGAAGTGAGCGGAAGAGAAGCGGTAATATTTGCAATTCTCTTGGGTGTATCTGGGGTCGTGGTGTTGTACCTGTGGGTGAGCTGGCTCGTAGTTGCTCTCGGATTGACGGGCTATTTTGTATATGTTGTTTTGTATGGCATGCTGTCGAAGCGCTTATCTATTCACGGGACTTTAGTAGGTAGTGTGTCTGGTGCAATTCCAATCTTGGCCGGATATGTAGCTGTCAGTAACAGGATAGATTTAGGAGCGATGCTGGTTTTTGCAATACTATTTTTGTGGCAGATGCCAGAGTTTTATTCTATTGCTGTATATCGTCGAGGTGAGTATAAGGCAGCAAAAGTTCCGGTAATGTCGGTTATTAAAGGTATCCAGTCAACCAAGAGGCAAGTTTTGGTGTATATTATTCTGTTTACCGTCGTGGCACTCTTGCTAGCATTTACAGGTTACGCTGGATATACGTATTTGGTCATCATGATGTCCCTGTGTGTTTATTGGATACGACTCGGAATAATCAGCCTGAAAACTAATAATGACCAGTTGTGGTCACGTAGGGTATTTAGGCATTCATTAATCATCTTGCTAGCGTTCTCTATGTTAATATCAGTTGAAGCGTGGCTGCCATAGGGATATAATATGCTTATGATATTGATTACGCACATAGTTCTGGCATTTATGAGCATTATTTTTGCTAGTTTTGCTTGCATCTCACCATCTGTAAAGAAATTGCGATTGACCTACTTTACAACTGTGGCGATGTTTGTAAGTGGTGCATATCTAACAATTCAGAACATGTCTCACCTTTTGGAATCATGCACTATTGGTTTAATTGTCTTGTCAGTTATTGTCGCGCAAATATCCGTAGCACAAAAGCAACTTCATCAGTCCGAAAACAAATAGCATCCATTATCAAGTCCTCGCTTACAAGCCACTATGCATTAACGCTAGGAAAATCTAGTCAAGTTTTCTACATACTTGGTTGTTGTTATTCAGATAGAGAATTCGTCCCCCACCATATTATGGGCCTTGAATTTCCTGTTTAGAAAATCATTAATTCTCTGGTCCCGTTCGTTATCTGTCAACATCATTCCCTCCT
>JAGQNK010000030.1 GCA_020428105.1 Candidatus Saccharimonadota bacterium | reverse complement strand
TTCACATTTTTTAGCACTTCTTTTACGACTATTAGCCAATTCTTTTGCTTTTTCGTGGTACTTCGAATAAATATCTAGGCCCAACAGATTTTTTACATGCTCAGTTTGGTCCTTGGGTTTCAGCTCCATAAAGTGGCCTGTTTTGCCTTGTTCCAATACAACAGTGCCGCAAAACAAATCTCGATCCATACCCAATAGCGCGGAAAGCTTGGCATTTACGTCTTTAACCTGACTGGCTTCCACTACCCATTGTTCTTTATGTACATCCCAATAATCATAACGTGCAGATGAAAACTTCGCAGCCACATTCCGGAACACACGATGTCTTGTACTATTTAAGGCAAACGTTAATTCTACAAATGCCGTCTTCTCTCCGGTGCGAATAGCACTAGATTGCCTAATCTCTTGCCGATCCATAGAGCGCGAGTAGTCACCAAACAAGGCGAAGAGAATTGCATCCATGATGCTGCTCTTGCCAGCGCCGTTTTTGCCAAAAATTAAATAGACTGACTCCTGGTCAAAATTCAAGCAGGGCGGTTGCTTTTGTCCTTCGCTGTCCCAGTATGTAGGATAACTTAGCCAATTCGACAGCTTAAGCGCTTCAATAATCATGGTTCAGCTCACCTTCTACAATCGCCAGGGCATTTAGTAGCCCTTCTACCTCGCCGGCTTTTTCATGTTTGGTAATGTACGAACGTATAGTCTGGCCTGGGTTGCGCAACTCCTTGAGATCTATAATATTGGGCGTTTCATTCCTTTCTGAACTAACAGTTCTAGTACGCCACACAGCATGGCGTATACCTTGCAATCTCGGGAAAGTTTCATATGTGAGCTGTTCTATTTGAAAGAAGTCGGCTTGCTCACAATCCACTGTGATCTGTCCGAGCGCTCTGCGGCATGCTTCATGGCCAAGGTTTTCGCTCAGTTTGCGTAGTTCAGCTTCGGTATGAATCGTCTCATCAAGAAAGGGAGTAGGACGAGGCAGCCGAAGACGTTCATATTCTACATGTCGACCTGAACCGGGGAAATTGACCAACATTACAGAAGGTTCATATTCCCGTTCACCTCTATTCAGGCGGTCAATGGAACCTGCATACCAGGTAGGAACGGAACCTGCCAACTCCTGACACTTATGTATGTGGCCTAAAGCATTGTATTGAGGAATCTGATCATTAAACAGCAGTGCATCAGGGGACAACATAAAGTCTTGATGATATGTAAACTCATGGGATTGGTCATTGACTCCAACAGTTGCCCCTCTGACAATACCATGATACGTCAGCATGGCTGGCTTATCGTGCTCAATTTGTCTACGCCGAGCCTTTGTTAGGTGATCTAGTATACCTCCCATCTGTCGGTGCGTACTTTCAATCGTACTGCTGGCATCAAGAAACTCAGCGCTCACGATTTTGCTAAGCTGTTCCGCACGCATATACGGCAGATGTATAATCTGTAGCCCCAGAATATTTGTTATAAAAGCACTATTGAGGACATGAAGCTGCCCGCGATAACCTGAGTGGTCATCCAGTAAGCCAACTGCTCCGCGTAGAAATTGAAATAGCGGTGCGCTATCGTGATTGCCAAGTAGGAGTGCAATATGAACACCGGCGTTCAGAAGTTCTCGGAAAGGCTCTTTTAGCGTTTGCGCCGCCTTTTGTATCGACTCATTAGTTTGGCGTTCAAATACATCACCCGCTACAAGTACCAAATTAACTTGCTCTTTTACGGCTATGTCAACAATATCGGGAACAGCACGACCAAGTAAATCTTCAGATCGATCCACGCCATGCCACTGGATGCCAATATGCCAATCGGCCGTATGGAGTACTTTCATAGCTCTATTTCCTCGTGCAAGAAAATACTTTCATTAGAGACGACTAGTGCATCGCGTTCGCGTGTTGCCCATGGATTGGCAGGAAATTTTAGCGCCATTGGATAGCGGAATCCGTCTTGAAGAACTAATTTCTCTTCTTTGCGCAGCTGCAAGGCACGTGACCGAACATCTGTTGAAAGCTCACGAGTCCATATACTCTGGCCGATCTCCCCCGATCCTGTATTCCCTAAGATTTTTGTGGCGGAATTTTCAAACACACTTTCATTTACATCAGATGCCTTTTGCTGGGCGCCAAATAGAATGATGCCTTGACTTCTTAGTTGAGCGGCTACATGTTCAAATAGCCGAGCAACTTCATCACGATTTCCTCGCCCGGCATATTGATTCAATTCATCGAGCATTAATATATATGCCTGTCGCCTACCGGCATTTTTGCGGCGATCCGCCTTTAAGTATTCTATAATGCTCGCCACCACAAACCTCTGTGCTTGGCTGGGCAGTCCGTCAATATCAATTACAATTGGTCCAAAGTTTCTCTGGTGAGCAAATTGAGGAGGGTTTCCACTTGATGCATTTCGTTCTAAAACCCGGTTTCCACTAATCGTATTGCGCAGCCGCCTAACAGCGGCTTCTATAGTCATTGGAGAATGACTTCGTTGTCGCAAGTAATGTTCCTCATTACTGACTGCGTTATTGATCCAGTCAATAAGGTTACTAAAGTCTGTGGCAATGCTTTGATCCAAAGTATATCCAGTCATTGACCCT
>JAGQNK010000029.1:26251-36329 GCA_020428105.1 Candidatus Saccharimonadota bacterium | reverse complement strand
GGTCACTATAGCCTCTGGTCGTCTTGCCAGCTCCAGTCAGCAAACCAATGCAGTTATAGCAGATGATATAAAGTACCAAGCAAAGGACGGCTCTAATGCGATTGGAATAATTGCAGAAAATAACATCCTAATTGCGCCTTACGCACCACCAAAGCCAGGCGACCCAGCATCAGAATACCCTTTCGAGATTAATGCTGCCCTTATTGCCAAAGATGGTTCAGTTAGTGTCACTTCTACATATCTTGGGGATGATGTACCGTATTGGAATAATTCCAGCAAAAAACTATCCTACTATGGATCAATTGCGACCCGCAGTACATGGACCTGGCTGTTCACGGGTGGGGATGATGATGGGTTTCGGTATAACGACACCACGTATGATTACAATATGCTATACGCCCCACCGCCCAGCTTCCCGATCACCAGTACCTACGACATCTTAAAATGGCGCGAAATATTGGTTACTCCGTAACAAATATAGTGTCAGATATTCTCGTCAAACTTCTTGAGTATATCTGATATACTAGTATCATTAAGCTAATGTTTATTTCTCGATGACAAAAAAATCCAACAATGCGTACTTCTACAAGGACAAACCGGTTTTTGGCCTAGATATCGGTCATCGGAGCATCAAGGTATTGCAAGTATCGCGTAACGACGCAAAGGAAGCATCATATGATATATCCGGATATGGTGTTACTGACTACGATCCTAACCTAATTCAGGATGGAGTAGTGGTAGACGTGGAAGGCATGGCCAGTTGCATGAAAGATTTCTTCAAGAACAATATGATAGGTAGCATATCCACCAAGCGCGTTACAGTGGCAGTGCCATCCTCAAAGTCCTTCAGTCAATCTATCACCCTTCCAAAAGCAGCAAAAAGAAACCTGAGGGAAATTGTCCTATCAGAAATTGACCAGTCCATTCCTGCTAGAATAGAAGATCTCTACGTTGACTACGATATATACAAAGAGTCTAAAGACAACCTGGAACTACAGATAGTAGCAACCCCAAAAGTTATCGTAGATTCATACCTACAGCTTATGAAGGTACTTGGTCTAGATACCGTCGCAATTGAAACAACTATCAACTCCGGCTCAAGACTGTTCGTCCATGCAACGCAGAGCAACGTTCCAACCATTTTAGTAGATTTTGGGTCTTTGTCTTCTGACATCACTATCTACGATGACGGACCCATTACGACCAGTACCGTACCGGGTGGCGGTGATAGTTTCACACAACATATCTCGACCAAGCTATCGGTCAGCCCCCAGGAAGCTCAAATTATCAAAACACGATATGGACTGGGGGTTAGTAAAAGACAAAAAGAAATCAATGACGCCCTAACCCCATTACTCAATTCATTGTGCAAAGAAATACGAAGAATGGTTCGGTATTTCGAAGAACGGACAACAAACAATAATAAAATAGGCCAAGTTATTACGATGGGCGGTGGTGCAAATATGCCAGGTCTCAGCGACTACCTTACTGATAACCTACGCATTCCTGCTAGAATGTGCGAACCCTGGCAACGTATATCTTTCGGAGACCTGCAGCCCCCCGCTGCAACCGAAAGAACTATGTACATCACTGTGGCCGGACTGGCAATAATCGATCCGAAAGAGGCCTTCTGACCATGTATATCAACATCTGTCATAAATTTAGGCGAGGGTATCACAGTGATTAATCTTTTGCCACCGGATGTACGCAGGGACATAAACTTCGCACGCCATAACACTCAAATTATCCGGTACATTATTGGCTGCTTGCTAGGATTTATCGGAGTTTTGATTCTCGCACTCTCTGGCAAGATTTACCTACACAAGAATATCGACACGTACAAAGCCACCCTGGAAACAAACCGCCAGCAACTACAGCTTCAAAAACAAGAAGAAACTCTTACGAAGGTCAAAGACATTCAAAATAGCGTTAAGCTTGTTGTTGACGTATTGTCAAAGGATATATTATTTTCCAAACTACTGCCTCAGGTTGGTGCAATTATGCCACCCGGCACCGTACTAGAAAACTTCACACTTAGTACTGAATCAGACCAAGCCGCATTTGAAATTACCGCCAGATCAAAAGATTTTGAAAGCGCATCACAAATACAAGTCAACCTCGAAGACAATTCGAATAAATTATTCGAAAAAGCCGACCTTGTAGACATTTCATGTCAATCTGTGAGTGAGACCACAGATCTGTACCCATGCAAAACAACCCTGAAAGTGCTACCCTCCAATAACAGCCAATTCTTGCTAATTCCAAACGGAGGAAAGCATGACAAGTAAGAAAGTATTTTTTGTACTATCGGCGTCTCTAGTTGTAGTTCTGCTTGGATCATTGACCGCCACAATCTATGGAGTCAAGCTCCTGAAAAAATCCGGCGACGAGCTTACGAACCTAAAGGTAGAAAACCAAGCGCTAATAAACGACAAACAGACTATCTCAAAAGCCAAAGACGACATAGAAAAATACGAACATCTCGAAACCATAGCAAAATCTATTGTCCCTCAAGAAAAAGATCAGGCCAAGACCGTTCGAGAAATTATTGCTATCGCCGACAAAACAAGCGTTCCGCTAGATAGTATCTCCTTTCCAGAATCGGAACTAGGCCAAAAGAAAGGCAAAAACGACAAAAAAACTGCTGCACCCAGTGGTTTTACTCAGATAACACCAGTAAAAGGTATCACTGGCGTATATGTTATGCCGATAACCGTTAATTCAAAAGTAGACCAGCCAGTGCAATACTCACAGGTCTTGAGTTTCTTACAAAATCTCGAACAGAACCGTAGAACAGCTCATATCACTGATATAACCATCACACCTGATAGTGAAAACAGAAGTCTAGTCAGCTTCTCGTTGACAATCAATATTTATCTCAAGCCGTAGGAGACATATATGAAACTAAGCCCAGCAAGTATTACAAATAAATTAACCGCTTCACTTCAAACAATTCAAAAGTTCAAATTTCTGATTATATTCATTGTCTTTAGCGCAATGTATGGATACATACTAATGCAGGTAGCAGTAATTAACGACAAACAGCCAACTCAGGCAGAAATTTCTGCCAAAACTAAAACCACTCCCAAGACCAAAATCGATGAAGAGCTCATAGAAAAAATGAACACTCTAGAAGATCAAAACATTCAAGTTAAAACAATCTTCAACGAAGCACGCAAGAATCCTTTTGCCGAATAGCGTCTGAATATCACGCATGCCGGCTGTACATTAACCCTTAAATCAATCAAGCGTTACGCCGCAGGAGATTAGTTGCCGTGGAGCTTGAGGTTTTCTTCGTGGGAGCTAACGATCATTTTAGCCGTTTCATACGGAAAAGGAGTATAGGTAAATCTGTAGTTTTGCTGTTCTCCAGCCGTTTCAATCACGATAGTACCGTACTTGAAAAGGTGAGGGAAAATTCCGTCTTGTTGTACGGTAACATCCTGAACATCACCTATACTAAGCTGCGATATCTTGCGATTAAACAGTGTAATATTCAACAACTGTACAAGCTTTTCTGAAGTTACCAATACAACATTCGACTTGTATAAAAATGCGCCAACCGCCGTACCGACCGCAGCCAATAAAGCAGAAACAAAACAAAGCAATATTATCGGCATCTGTATTGCGCTAAAGCTTAACCCAATAGTGTCGGCACTAGCTTCACCGCCCAAAAACGCAGATCCTACAGCAACCATAATCAACACGACTGATACAAATGTACCGACCGCATAGACTAGAAAAAGGCCAAACCAGTGCTTGCGCACCTCGCAGAGCAAAACCTCGTCCTTGTCGAATTCAATAAGTCTGAAAGCCTGCTTTGCGCTAGACGACAACTGTGATGGTTCTATTGGTTTCATAAGCTAAACTCATTATATCATCTATACTAAGGATGACTGGTCATCTGGAGTATGTTTTCTTTTTTGCAAATGCTTATATGCCTTTGGTGTCACCTTCCTACCCCTTGGTGTACGCTCCAATAGGCCAATCTGCATCAGATATGGCTCATGAAAATCCTCGATAGTTCCCCGCTCTTCTGCCAACAAAGCAGCGATAGTCTCTACGCCCACCGGACCACCATTGTAACTATCTATTATCGCCTCTAGCATGCGTCGATCTGCGGGGTCAAGACCAAGCTCATCAACTTCCAGCAGAGCCAGCGCACTGGTACTGATAACTGCATCGATAATTCCATCACCATTTACATCCGCATAGTCGCGCACCCGCTTCAGTAGCCGATTGGCAATTCTAGGTGTCAAGCGAGCGCGCCCTGCGAGCTGCAAAGCCGCATCTTCACTAATCTTTACTCCCAGAATCTGTGCAGCCCTTTTGATAATACGAGCAATTTCCTCAGTCTGATAAAACTCCAGCCTGTGAATCATCCCAAACCTGTCACGCAACGGAGCCGCCAAAGACCCGGTTCTGGTAGTTGCACCAATGATTGTAAACTGAGGCAAATCAAGACGCAGACTCTTTGCGCTAGGCCCTTTACCAAGCATGATATCTAGCTTAAAGTCCTCCATGGCACTGTAAAGCACTTCTTCTACACTACGGTTCAAGCGATGTATTTCGTCGATAAACAAGATATCGCCATCCTGTAGGTTGGTAAGTAAACTGGCCAAATCTCCAGCTCTATCGATGGCCGGGCCAGAAGTAATGCGAATCTGCGCACCCATTTCATTGGCAATAACACTCGCAAGCGTAGTCTTGCCCAAACCCGGAGGGCCGTGTAACAGCACATGATCAATTGGCTCCCCTCGTTTTTTAGCAGCCGTTATCGCTAGTTTCAGATTTTGTTTAATCCGCTCCTGACCTATGTAATTTGCAAAATCTTGGGGTCGCAAAGTAACTTCCAGTTCTTGTTCTTCTGGAGTATTGTCATTAGCGCCAGTATTGACTACCCTCTCAATTGCCATGTCATTTCACCCCTTCAGGACTAGCTTTATTCTATCTTCGGTAGGCAAGTTGGAATCGACATTTTGCAAAGCTATCTGAGCATCAGACTCTGTATAACCCAGCGATACAAGCGCTTGCATAGCCTCATCACTATGATTTACGCCAGCCCGATTAATCAAGCTTTCGGCCGCATCACCGACGGGAGCACCAACTTTATCACGTAGTTCTACAACTATTTGCTCCGCTGCTCTTCGGCCAACACCCTTTGCAGTTTGCAAAAACTTAACATCTCCGTTTGCGACGCCTGCACGTACCAAATCTGGTGTGGCAACATCCAGTACCGCCATAGCAGCCTTCGGGCCGATATTTTTTACACTCAGCAATTGTTCAAATAACTTCTTTGCATCAAGCTCAGAAAACCCGTATAAATCGTGTGCATTCTCTCTGATATGTTCGTAAATATAGAATTTTGTTGACTTGCCGGTGGCCGATCTACCGTGATCGGCTGAAGTAACAATCAGGCCGTAGCCAACCCCTTGAACATCCACAACAACCAACTCATCAAGCTTCTCGCTCACAACTCCAGTAAGTGTTGAAATCATGTGCTTATTATCTCACAGATTAGTCTATGCGACAGCCTTTCGGCTCATACTACAACACACCGCAGCCGCAAGCGCATCGGCAGCGTCATCAGGCTTGGGTACCGTTTCTAGACCAAGTAGAACACGTACCATTTCCTGTACCTGCTTCTTGTCGGCCTTACCGTAACCCGTAACAGCCGACTTGATCTGAAGCGGAGTATACTCGTAAAGCTCCATGCCGTTCTGCTTTCCTAGAAGTAAAACCACCCCTCGTGCCTGACTAACACTCATCGCCGTAGTGACATTACGAGCAAAGAACAACTTCTCGACAGCCATAATCTGCGGTCTTGTTTCACGAATTATCTGCTCTAGTTCTTCGTAAATCGTCAATAGCCGATTACTATCTGCCTGTTTAGCTGGCGTTGTAATCACACCTGCATCGACGATACGGAGCCCTCTCTTATAGTCAACGTCAAGTACACCAAAGCCCAGTATGCCAGTGCCAGGATCAATACCGATAATTCGCATATAGGTATTATACCTGTTTGTTTACTCACCACTCTTTGTGGCAAAGAAACGATTCTTTATACCAGCTAGCTTCGTTCGAATATCGTTCCGGTACTCATACACGCCATACCCGACAACAGCCGTACCGACCAATCCGAGAATGCCATAATTTATTAGGTTCTTACTTTCATCATTCGATTTATCAGTAGCGGCTGCGGCTGAAGCAAGCTTTGCGGTTGCCTTCCTGCAACGATTCGTCTCTGGGTTACGCTCTTCGCCGTCATCGCACGGCTTCAATGCTGTTTTGGCGGCCAAGACTTTACGGCACCTGTTTGTTGCAGGGTTCCTCTCTTGCCCAGGCTTACATGATGCAAGAGTTGAACTCGCAAGCATTACACTACGACAACGATTTGTCTCTGTATTTCTTACTTGGCCTGGGTTGCATGGTATTAAGGCATCCGCAAGTATAGCTATATTTTTGCAACGATTTGTTTCAGGATTACGGAATTTACCCACCGGACAAGGATCCAGCCCACTACTTTCTAGCTCATCACTGCTATCTACAACTGGTGTCATTGGTATATTTTCTTCGCCTGGCGTTGGTCGATCTGTCGCCTGCCAAGTACTGCCAATCAGAGCCCATGCTTCACTGTCTTTCATATCCTTTGGGTACAAAAACGGATATTCCGTATTACCATTGATAATGACAACTTCACCACCAGCAGCATTAGGCAAAGATATATCACTAACTTCATCATAAAAAGCTCGATATTCGCCTGGAGACAAAGAAATATCTTCTACAAAGGAGTATGTTTTACTCGTACCACTCAGACCTATCGCACAACCCTTCAGGCTAATTATCTGGCTAGTGGGATTATGTAACTCTACAAACTCCTTGCCAGTATCCACACCTTCCGGATTGGGCAAGATCTCACTAACAATAATGCCTTCACAACTCTGAGCCTCCTCAGGTACTCGTGGCTCTTCGGGCTCTTCAGTAGGAGCATCCGGGTCTTCTTCGCTCACGATCACTAGCCCATCACCCACAGGAGACGTGGTGTAGGTTTGTGTAGAGAATTTACCAAGAGTATCATACAGTGGATCATTGGGTTGTAAACGCTGAACGGAATACTCAGGATTGATTACTGGCACTTTCGGCCAAGCATCCGTAGCAGCAGCCGATCCCCAGCCGACCAAATCCATTACAACACTGTCTTTCGTAAGGCGAATGTGTCCGCCAGATTTTGCTAGCAATCCACTGGCATTAGTTTTGGCAAAATACAAATCCGGCACTACATCTTTTGGACGATAACCGTCATAACTAATCAATATGTTACCGCCCGCCTTTACATGTCCGTTCAGTACCACTAGCTCTGTGACTGTTGCCCCGCTAGCCGAAACATACTCCAACCGCCAATCATCCAGCCAAATATCGATTGGCAATAGGTTGCGTAGTTCCACAAACTCTTTCTGACCATCTTCCATGCTGCACTTTGGTGGGTCTTCGGTTACAAACACGTCACAGCCACCGGTCTGCACCTCATTGATTACAAGCGTTTCTATTGAGCCTTCTGCACTAACGGTATTGACCGCACTATTAGGCAAAATAATCGAAAGCATAATGATTAATATACTGAACCATTTCCCCATGCAAACAATGGTATTACAATCAACGACTTAATGTCAAAAAGTATTTGTAGCCTAGTAATTACAACAAGTCGTCGTTGATGTCAAAATTTACATGAGTGGCCGAAACATCATCTAGACCATCCAACATATCCATCAAACGGATTACCTTATCTGCTGTAGCTTGGTCAGAAATTTCTACGGTATTACTCGGCACAAACGTCAGTTCTGCTTCCAGGATTGTAATACCAGCTTCTTTTAGTGCATCGCGAACTTTGGCAAGCTCTTTGGGGTCTGTATACACAATCGATTCAACTCCATCATCTTGGACATCTTCAGCACCGGCTTCTAACACCTGCATCATGAGGTCGTCACCCGTTCCCTCGACTCGAATCAAACCTTTGCGTTCAAACTGAAAAGCCACCGCACCCTTTTCGGCAATACTGCCACCGGTTTTGGAAAAAGCCAGCTTCACTTCTGGATAAGTTCGGTTAACGTTATCGGTTGCACACTCTACCAAAACTGCCACACCGCCCGGGCCATAGCCCTCGTACATAACTTCTTGGATTTGATCACCGCCAAGCTTGCCAGAGCCACGGTCAATCGCTCTTTGTATGTTGTTGGCTGGCATGTTTGCCGCCTTGGCCTTGTCAATTGCCAGCCGCAATGCAAAGTTCATATCAGGATCAGCACCGCCCTTAGCAGCTACCGCTATTGTATTGCCTAGCTTTGTAAAAATCGCACCTCTTTTAGCGTCTTCAATAGCTTTGCCACGATGAATCTTCGCCCATTTGGAATGTCCTGCCATAGTAAATCCCCTTCTCGATAAATCCTTATTGGCTATATTGTATCACATCTACCCCTGTTATTCTACTACTGACGGAAGTTTATTTGGCTCCAAGCCAGACCTTTTGCGCAGCACGATCACAATGACAGAAATAGCTACATACAGTGCCGTCATGGTAATAGCTCCAATATGAAAACTCCGTTGAGCCCAAGACGGCTGCGCAAAAAATCGCGTGGCCGCCACGACATAGCTCAAAACTAATTGAGCTGGAACAGCAAGCCAAGCTGCCAACCCTCCGGACAAAGCCAGACCAGCTACGCCGGCCACAAAAGTTGCAAGCATCGCTATAGGAATCAGTGGTACTACGACAATATTTGCCAACAAGGCAACCAACGATAAATTACCAAAAGTAAACAAAATTAGCGGTACTGCCATCACTTGGGCAGACAAAGTCTCAACCGCAACTTGCAATAGCAAAGGTGGCGACTTTTTACCAAAATAGCGCGCTGTAAGCAACGGTGCTAATATCAACACGCCAGCAAAAGCTAGAAACGACAACCACCAGCCAATATCAAACCAGATGAATAGCGGGTTAAATCCCGCTGTCAGTACGGCACCCAACAGAACAATCATTACTGGCTGGAAACGTCGTCCATATTGCCAAGCCAGCAAACTCAAAACTGTCACTACGCTAGCTCTTACCATTGATGCACTTGCACCTGTAACCGCCAAAAACATACTGACTAATAGCATAGAGCCTACCAATGCCTGATATCTGGAGTACTTGGCCAGTAAACGACGTGACAATCGCACCAAAATCGTCAGGTTGAAACCAGACGCCACTACGATATGCGTCAGCCCTGCTATCTGCAATTGCTTATCGAAATCATCTGGCAAAGCCGAACGCAGACCAACCAAGAAGCCCAGACCCAAGCTTGCCTGAGGCTCAGGCAACACACTATAGACTGACGCAAAAAACTTCCGCCGCAACGATTCAATTGGATTCTTGGGATGACGAACCAAACTTGCCTCCGCAAAATACATAGAAGCCTGATAATTGCCAAAACCATCAGTCAGCCTTCCATACACTTGCACCAAATCACCACGCCGAAGCCCATTTGTATGCGTTTTGATCCGTACTTGCCCCGCCATACTCTGCCCATCAAGCTTTACAGATGAAATACGAAAATCTTGCCTGCCCTTACTGTCGTACACTGGGTCGTCCTGAACACGCCCAGTCATAACTACCTTTGATCCAATATATTTGTTGTACTGTAATACTTGCACTAGCATATGTTGGCCACGCCACATGCCTAGAGTCAATCCACTCAAGCAAGCCAAGATCAGCATTACCACAGAATTTCGTCGAAGCACAAAAAAAGCGCCAAGCAGCCCAACAGCAAGGACTACCGGAAGACCAAAATTTACATATTTAACACTAAACAAACCGACTAAAAACGCCACCAAACTGACAGATATTACTGTCGTTCTACGCAACGAAACTTTTTGGTTCATAATAATAAGTATACCAATCATCGACGCTCATTGACTTTCTGCCAAAAATACGGATAATGTAAGGGGTTAATTTCTGACACGTTGTAAGCGCACGATCATATCTGTTTCGCTCGCAACAACCCAAAGCCACTCACGTGACAAGGGTCCATAGCTCAGCCGGTTAGAG
>JAGQNK010000029.1:0-26222 GCA_020428105.1 Candidatus Saccharimonadota bacterium | reverse complement strand
GGTTCGAGTCCCACTGGACCCTCCAATTCTGATTTTTCAAAAGTCTCCTATAAGAGACTTTTGTTATAGTGGTATCGTGAAACCTATCTCAGCCAATCAAATGATTGCCGAATTTCTGAAAGCCGAGCTCCATTCTTCACGTTTTCGTGAAGGTAGCCTTAAGGCTCTTAGAATGTGTGGTTACGAAGAAGTTCTTCTTGAACACCCCGACTGCAACAATCCGATACAGAACAAAAAAAGAGCAGAAGTTCTAAATCTCTGCAGAGGCTGGCCCGATACAGATCTGTTTATGAATTTTCCAAGCGACACCATGTGGTTTAGTACGACTATTCTTCTGGGTGAACTAAAAGAATCATATCGTCTAAAAAGTTCTTATAATATGACAGACATAGAGCGCTCACTAAAAGCAACTGGAAGCAAAGTGATGGAAGGCTCGGCTGTAGAAAATATTAATAATAATCTTATCCTTGAAATTCGTAAAAAGATTGAAGTAGGTGAGCAACTTCCGCCAATTATTTTAGTTGCCGTTGAAAGAGAAGGTAAAAAGGTACTGCTTGAGGGTCATTCGCGTAGCGTTGCATACTCGACATTTGAACAACTCGACTTCGATATCCCCGCAATCATTGGCATATCAAATAATATGAACGATTGGGCCTACTTTTAGTGTAGTTGCAATAGTTTGCACATTGCTCCTCCATAAATGGACTTTTTTGAATAAACCTAGCATCTTTGGGGCTATTTTTGTTATTGAACTTAAAATATTCGCACAAAGTAACGAGATGCATAAATTACATGGCAGACATACCAACTGAAACGTACTGATAATTCCCAGAACATGTTCTAGCATACAGTGAGTTCAGAAGGGGTATATACTTAACCCATGTGGTTCGCACTCTCTATTGTTGCATTGTTCATGTTGTCTGGCAGACGTACCGCCGAAAAGAAGGCTGCGACCGGTATTGACAGTATGGCAATGGCCTGGCTCCAACAGGCAGTAGCATTGCCACTTATCGTATTAACACTTTTCTTTGCTAGATTCTACTGGCCTAGAGAACTACCTCTTCTATTCTGGGAACTCATGATTGTCTATGTATCCCTGCAAGCCGTGTATCTTTATTGTTACTACAAAGCAGTCTCTATTGCTGACATAAGTTTTGTTGCACCTCTCATGACTTTATTCTCCGTTGGAAACATGATTGGGGCATACATTATATTGGGTCAAGTGCCATCTCTATCTGGCGTTATTGGTGCTTCTTTTATTATATCTGGGGCATGGATAATATCTCGTGCCAAAAAGCATGGCGATACCAAATCAATAACAGCGCATAGGAAAGCACTGGTCTTAATAATGGTCGCTATTGTTGTTTGTAGTATCTTTTCAAACATAGAAGTAAGCATGCTAGAAATGAGCAATCCTGTAAGCTACAACTTTTACACTTCAGTTCTAACGGTACCTTTTGTAATTTTAGTCACAATGCTCCTATTAAAAAGCCGGAAGCAAAACACTTTAACTTATTGGAAGTCAATCAATAAGAGTGTCAGGAGTAATGTTTGGCCTTTGATGATTGTTGGTGTAACGTACACCGTCAATATGCTGGCAACTTATCAGGCTAAAATGCTTGCTCCGAATCAGGCGTATGTAGGTGCTATTAAAGCAGCCTCAGTAATTCCAGTCGTTATTCTGGGAGTAATCTTTTTCCAAGAAAAGGTGTCAAAGAAACAATGGCTTGGCATCGGTTGTATGCTGGCAGGGCTAGCTCTAATTGCCTTTTATACATAGTCGGTATGCATTAATGCACAGAGTATAATGTTCTTTTCTCTACAACTATTGAGTGGTGTTGTTTGACTATGTCGTCCAATAGCCCTCGCCAACGCATTAGTTAGCTCAGTTGTGCAGCAACTTCAGCATCATATCGATAAAAAGCGTCGAGTGCTTGTCGTAGATCATCATGATCATTAACGGCGCCGTGATAAGCATTGAATAGTAGGGCAAAATAGCTATTGCGACCCGACTTGAATTGCTCATGTAATGCCAACATCGCATATACAGGAGCTGTGTATGGTACGCCGGGCTTAATGCGCATGTTTCCGTTATCTAGTAGCTCGATCCCTGGACTCCCCGATGATAACTGGGCTAGATATTCGGTCATTCCCTCGTTTACCTCCAACCCCTGACCATTGGATTGTAGCCCACAACGGTACCTCTCCAGGTCTTGCGCAGATCCTGCGTGTTGTAGCTCGTGAGCTATAATGTGATGCACCTCTTGGCCTTGGCGTAATTTTGCAGCGTTAACACTTCCGTCAAACTGTACCTCGACCCTGAGAGTACCTATCTGATAATCCCCCAACGTACCCGTATTATCCGTTGTTACTAAACCTTGCAAATGGTCGAAACTTCCAAACGCAGTTCTCTGTAGTTGATTTACAGCACGGACTATCATCTCGTGACGAAGTCCAGTCGAAGCACCTATACTACGGGTCATGTCTATTGCTTGGTTCTTGGCGCGATCCAAGATTTGTCCGTAATGGCTTTCTAGAAATTCCTCTCCCGCCAACGAACGCCCGGCAAGATAAACCGCAATCGAAGACATAAGCTCTTGGTCCGGGCTCCTGGTCATTGCAGCAAGTAGACTGTTCTTAGCCTTTAGGTCATTTGACCCTGCTATGTGATAAATTGTCGTATTGAGGCGTTCTGTAACCAATTCATTAAATTGCTTTGCCCAAGGCATCCCACTATCAATAAAGCCGGTGGCATTGACAAAAAAATTGTGACCCACAGGCTGATCTGAATTTTGCGAAACACATCTTTGATGCAGATTTTGCACAGGGTCAGAGAGTATATGGCTATGATTTGCGGCAAGGTTTTCTAGTGTGCCACGTTGGTAAGCGGTTAGTATCATAGATCTTTGCGCACTACACATCTCACCTACATCACGCAATCCAGTAAAGCCCTGATCAAAATCCGCGATAATCCGATCCAGGTCCCTTGGTGAAGATAGTTCAATAGCAAGACCTACCGTGTCCGTCGCAATACCTTCATATTGTCCACGCACACGCATGTTCTCAATCTCTGGCGCTATACCATTAGAGTGTTTCATATAAACGCATATTATATCATGATGTCTGTGATACATCAACTTCTGTACTTGCAAACATAAGCTTCAATAACGTATACTACTGATAGATGGAGCTAATGCGCTCTCAACGTAGTAATATATTCACAATACACGAGATAGAACATGGCACGATTACCAGTACCTGGTCAAGATGATGGAACTTGGGGCGATTTACTAAACGAATATTTAGCCGTATCGCACGATTCTGATGGAAGCCTAAAAGAGGCAGCGGTTTCTCCTATGTTGGTCACGGGAGCTACAGGTCCTGTGGGAGCAACTGGACCACAAGGTACTACAGGAGTTACTGGGGCAACCGGACCGGCTGGACCACAAGGCGCTACTGGAGCTGGTGCCACTGGGGCTACAGGAGCAACTGGAGATAGTGGAACATCGCGCGTATGGTTTTACGAGGGTAGCGATTACGTCGAGAAACCAAACGCACGAATCTTTGTAGGATCAGTAGACCCAGCAACCGAAGGCTTTACCTTAGCAAACGGTGACATCTGGGAAGATACAAGTCCATGAGCACCCGCAAGATTTGGAACGGAACACAGTGGGTGCAAATCGGAACATCAATTGATGACATCGAGATAGTGACTAGTTCCGCTAGTGCAGTTGACCCTAGTAAGCTCTATTTTGTAGCAAGTGGCGCAACTCCTGGCGATTTGGTGACTTTCCGAGTCAATGGCAAGCTTGGTTCAGGTGTATGGTTTGGTGGTAATGAACTGTGGACACCGACACAGCAAGCAACTGGTGGCACTGAGACCATCATAGACGTGGCTGGTACGCCTTATAGAGTCCACACATTTACCACATCTGGAGACTTTGAGGTTCTCATACCAAGCCTTAGTATAGAGTATTTAGTTGTTGCAGGTGGTGGGGCTGGTGGATATAAGCCAGTCACAAACTATAGTGGTGCAGGTGGTGGGGCTGGTGGCGTACTAACAGGCGCTGGTTTAGAGCTTGTTTTTGGGGCGCATAACATAACAGTAGGTGGTGGTGGCATTGCTACAATACCTGGAAATAATGGAGAAAATTCTTCTATAAGTACACTTGTTACTGCTATTGGTGGTGGCAAGGGTGGGGCAAACTCACCTGGAGGATCTGGCGGATCTGGAGGAGGGGCTGGCTACTCAAGCAATTTTGGAGCAGGAACCACGGGTCAAGGTTACGCAGGTGGCAGTACTACACCAACCGGTCCTGTGTATCTAATTGGCGCGGGGGGAGGAGGAGCCAGTTCAGCTGGAGCAAGTGTTAGCTCGTCATCAAATACAACGCCTCGTGCCAATGGTGGATCTGGATTATCATCTTCAATCTCGGGTATAGCCATAACTTATGCCAGTGGTGGTAAAGGTGGTGCCGGAACATCTCATGCTCAAGGAAACCTAAATGGAGACAGCGGCATGCCAAATACCGGTTCTGGGGGTGGTGGTGCCGGTGCAGGACCTAGCGCGACAATTGGTGGACAAGGTGGTTCTGGCATAGTAATTATCAGATATCCGGCAGCGTAGTAGATGAGTACTCGAAAAATATGGAACGGTAGTCAATGGGTCCAAATCGGAGGCGAAGTACCCGATCAAATACAAGGTATAACTCAATCCAATTTTGATAGTCTTAGTACACCAGATTCGTCGACTATTTATGCTATAACAAACGCCAGTGGTGTAGGCGTTGCAAATTCAATGCGTATTAACCAATCATTAGTCACAAAAATGTATGTTGGCGCCACCGAAATTTGGTCACCACCAGTTTATGCTATTGGGGGCACAGTCACGGATATAGACGTCGGTGGTGCAATGTGGCGTGTCCACACATTTACAGACTCGGGACAGTTCGAAGTCCTGCAGCCTTCGTTAGATATTGAGTATCTTATAGTAGCTGGTGGCGGTGGTGGCGGGTATGGTGGTGGCGGTGGAAACTTCGGAGGTGCAGGTGGTGCCGGTGCCGTACTGACCGGATCTATAACAATTTCATCTGGAACCTCCTCTCTAATTATTGGATCTGGAGGGGTGGGCAGTACAGCTTCGATAGTCCCAACATCAGGAACTAACAGTAGTGCTTTCGGAGTTACTGCGCTTGGCGGCGGCTCAGGAGGTGGCAGCTTTGGTGGGGCAAACGGTGCCAACGGTGGATCTGGAGGGTCTGGTGGTTACACTGGAACAAGTGGATCTGGCAGTGCAGGTGGTAATGCTGGTGGAACATCGATTAACGGTCCGAACTATCGCGCCGGCGGTGGTGGTGGTGCTGGTGGGGATGGGTCATCAGGCAATACTGCAGCGGGTGGCCCAGGCCTCTTGAGTAGCATTAGTGGCACAGCTATTCACTACGGAGGAGGAGGTGGCGGCGGTGCTGGATATAGCGGGAGTGGGAACCTTGCAGGGGGTGTCGGGGGTGCAGGAGGAGGTGGTAACGGCGGTTCCTGCTACTACAGTACTGGCACGGCAGGCACGGCAGGCGCCGCAAATACTGGTGGTGGCGGTGGTGGCGGTGGTGGTTACTACAACAACGGAGGTAATGGGGGCTCTGGAATTGTGATTGTTCGTTATCAAATTGGCTAGTAATTCAAAACGTAATGTGAAACAATGCAATTCGACAACATAACAAAGGAAATATTATGCCAAAGAAACAAAAATCTACGATTGACACCACAGCCAGTGCCACATACTACACTGGGCGTGTCATCCAGCGTGTATGCTTGTTCCTGGCAGTAGCAACCTCTATCCTGTCCTACTTAGTCACTGTATCTATCGCACATACACAAATGGTCTATAGCGTGATTCAGTATAAGTTCGTAGATAATATGGGCGCCATAACTTTTCATGAAAGTGAGATCAACACCTACAAGTATTTCGCTATTACGGCAGCCGTCGTAGCCATCGCAGTCACTATTGCTTTTTATGCAATTCCTAGAGTAAAAAAATACGACAAACGACTGATAATCGACAGTCTGGTCGTCGCCGTCGGTTGCGTTGCCATCATTGTATTACAGGCACCTATTATCAGATTCTTCTTGGCCCAAATTTAAGCGTGGCGCTTGTGTTTCGACTTTTTGTCTGATTTGTGACGATACGTAAACCACATAATTAACAGAGCCATGGAAGCGGTTGCGCCTATTATCAAGTCCTGAGAACTATTTAACATCGCTCCGTATTGATTGTTTATGATCTGATTCTGGGCTTCGCTACCCAAAACACCCAGGCCAAACACAGCCAGCATCATACCTACCCCGACAAACAACGGAAAATGTAATAATATCTTTGATTTCGGCAGTGTGTTTTTTAGCACAAGCAAACTAACAACTACTGGAAAAAGTAGTAAAATAAACTGCGCTATCATCTGGGTGCTTTCGCCGTGCAATGTCATGCCAAGCACCAAGTTTGCATCATCGCCAAAATATCGCATCAACAAATATCCCGATACTGCGCTAACAAACAAAAATACTCCGCTAACCCTGAATAGCAGTGTCAGCAATACCGGAAGAGCCACGACAAAAGACAAGATAATCAATGGATTCATATGCTAATGATAGCATAAGCAAATTTCACAGAGCACTAAAGCCTTATACGCTGGCCGACATGCAAATCAGCGGCTTTAATAATGCCGCTATTTAGCTCCACGACATATCGCGCCGATGCTGGTCCACAAAAAGATTTGGGATATGTGTCAGGTGTAACACCTTCGATCATATGCACTATTTCGTATTGGTCATTCAGCCAGATCATATCCAGATCGAAGTGCATGTCTTTCATCCACATACAATATTCTCCAGAGGTGGCAAAATCAAACAACATCCCCTTGTTGCGATCCATCGAAGCACGCCCCGATAAACCCAAAGTCCTTGCGCTGTTTGACGCGGCTTTTTCTAGCTGTACACAATTGTCCAGTACATTAGAATCGCCCTGGGTTT
Organism: Candidatus Saccharimonadota bacterium; assembly: GCA_020428105.1. Classification (GTDB taxonomy): domain Bacteria; phylum Patescibacteriota; class Saccharimonadia; order Saccharimonadales; family JAGQNK01; genus JAGQNK01. The sequence continues at coordinate 19,199 of JAGQNK010000029.1, read as the reverse complement.
CGGGCGTTACATCCGAGCTCGAAATCCGAAATACACAGTCTGCATAAGAAGTCTTTGGGCTGAAACGATATACAATCAGAGCCATCAGCAGTAATACTGCAAAACCTACAGCCATAACACGCACACGCCAACTACTAGCCGAGCGCTGTATACTACGCACCAACTCGGTCACGACGACGTTTGCCACGTGCATTTTGCTCCACATAATCGATAATCTTGCCCGCCACATCTCTACCCGTAATTGTTTCGGGTGTCTTTAGGCTAGCTGATGAATTAACTTCCAGAACAAGTGGCCCTCGATCACTACGCATCATATCTACGCCACAAATTGGTAGTCCCATAGCCTTGGCAGCCTTCTGAGCCGTCTTGCGTTCCTCGTCAGTGATCTTTACTGGTACTCCCTCACCACCCTGATGAGTATTGCTTCGGAAATCATCGTCCAAGCTCTGGCGCTTCACGCTCGCAACCACTTTACCGCCCACAACAAGCGCACGAATGTCCATACCCGCAGATTCCTTAACAAACTCTTGTACTAAAAAGTTCACACCCTCCACATAGAAGGCCTGCATTACAGCTTGGGCGGCTTTCTTGGTTTCGGCCAGTACTACACCATTACCATGTGTACCACGAGCTACTTTAATAATAAGAGGCGTGCCGCCAGCTAGCTCGATAACTTCATCGAATTCTGATGTTTCACGCGCAAAGACCGTCTTTGGCACGCCTACGCCATATTTTGCCAACAGCTGGTAAGAGCGCAGTTTGTCGCGAGAACGATTGATTGCAATTGAACTAGACGTTGTAAATACCCCTTGCATCTCAAACTGACGCACCACAGATGAACCATACTTTGTAAAACTCTGCGCAATACGTGGAATAATCGCATCAACATCAGTCAGTGGCTCACCCTTGTAGTACACAACCGGGTTATCTTTTTCGATGGTCATATAACATTTGTTGTAGTTGATGACTCTCACATTGTGTCCACGCGCCAAAGCCACCTCTTTGAGGCGTTTGGTGGAGTAATTTCCGGGACCTTTGGATAAGATAATGATGTTCATAGCATTCAATTATTTCTCTGTTAGTTGTGACTGGAGTGATTGGGAACGATCTTTTTCCCGTTGAATTAATGGAGTACCAAGCTTTACATCTACAACAAATTTTCCTCGTAGTATATTGCGTCCTACTAGCACAGGATACACTTGTGTCTGCCTATCTGCCAGTGTAAAAGTTGCTCGAATGTTTTTCCCTGCAATCTTGATCAATATCTTTACTTTGTATCGCTTCTCCGATTGACCATTGGAACTAGACACAACGACCGAAGCAAACTTATCAAAGATTTGCACCTGACTAGAGTACTCTGGGTGATCTTCTCCCAAAAAAATAACATGCAATTTACCAGCGACTATCTGTGCGCTTGACACCCATATTGCCGATGTCTTTGCGCCAGTATCAACCCTGGCAAAAACTTCTCCGATACCTATTTCGGGGAAAGTAACTGGCTCAACGCGTCCAATAACATCTTTGGTTAATTGCTTGTTCATTGATTTATTATAGCATATTGATTAGGATTTTTCAAATGTTTGTACGTCTGTGTTATTATGAGCCAATATGAACTTGAACGACCGAGTGCTCCGGTACTACACTGATAATTTTGACACTTTACCCATCGACAAGCAATTTCATTTTGCAACTCGTCTTGATGCTTGGCAAAATCTACCATTTGCTCACGATAAACTCAACAAAATGCGAAGTTACGTATTTCCTGATCAGGATGTAAAAGCCTCGCTAGCAAACCTGCTAAACAACCCACCGGAAGGCAAAATAAACGCCGTTGGCCTACGTCAATCATACTTTTCTAAATACCCAGATCTTAGACCGTTAATGCTCGTGCTATTTAGGGTTCGCCATCTTCGCGACATATACGACATCAACGTCATCGATACTCTCCTAGATCTGGTACCCGAACACCGTCTTGATGCATTAGCCAGTCAGCTTCTTGGTGATTCTGATGCACTATGTATTCTTTCGACCTACGCCATAAACTACTTGTACTTATTGCGTCATATCTTGTTTCCGTCCGAGAACAACATGATAGATATAGAAAAGCTGTATGAAGTCAGCAGAGCTACACCTGCCAATACGCCGGCAGAAATTCAGCTCCAAATATACTTCTATACTCACTGTATTATTGGCGAGTCAAATTTCTACAAGTGGCCTATACGATCGGAGCATTCAAAAATTTACATGGAAATGATTGCCGACCTAGAAAAACTCATCACAAACAACTTCGAAGACATTAATCTAGATAACAAGCTAGAGTTTTTGGTATGTTGTAGGATTATGGGCTACACACCAGCTCTTGCCGAAGAAATATATCAGGAATGTTCGCAGTCCATTAGCAAAGATGGGGTATTTTTAGTAGACAGACTCAACAACCTCAGGCAGTCGGACAAAACGTCCTTTGCTGACTCCGAACATCGCAATGTACTGTTCATAATGAGCCACTCCGCCTATCCACAAGTGACTTAGACTACTTATTACCAATAGCCTGGAACAAATCCTGTAATATTTGTTTCTTCTCATCCAAAAGAGCCCCCGTTCTTAGCTGTGGCTGAGAGTTTACTTCCAGAAACACGTATTCATTCGTACCGTATCGTGGCATGATATCAACACCAGATATCATTAGCTTAAGCTTTTGGCTAACCGAAACTGCGTGTTGCACAATATCACTTGGCAGTGTTTCGAAAGGCAACTTCGTGGCCTGGCCACCTTTTGACGTATTATTGATATGCGTCGAAACATCTCCTCTACGTTCAAATAAAAGCATCTCTTTACCGGCGATTAGCAAGCGATAATCTCTGTCGTTCTCGCAAAACTCTTGCAGTAAGAAATCTGCTTTTGGCTCGGCAACCAAAAGCGATTTCATATCATCAACACTTTTAATAACGTAGTTGGCATCGCCATGAGAACCTACATTAGTCTTTAGCACCGCCGGAAAATCTATCGTATCCGCGACACATTCGACGAGCAAATCTTTGTCGACCGAATAAACCGTTCTCAGGAAAGGAATATCTAGCTCCAAAAAGTATATCGCCTGGGCAAATTTAGTACCTGGATAATAAAGAGAGTAGTCATTAACGCAATCAATGTTGTGCCAATCCGCAAACCGGCTCATATAATAAGCATAGGCACTACGTAGACGCATCTGGGGCCCACGGATGTATATAACGTCAGAATCACCGATTTCTACATTGTTGTATGTATCAAATGCGCTAAACTTACCTGGTTCAATCGTATACACAATCTTATCAAGGAAGGTTGAATATATCTGGCCCTGCTCAGACAAAACATTATGAGTGAATGCTCGTAGCTGAGTGAATGATTCGTAGTCAACCGGATCTGTACTGACCCCGCCAACAAGGTGGATTTTCTTCATAACAGGAGAAGTATAGAGAAGTTGAGCAAATTTGCAAAGTAAGTTGGTGTTTAGTTTGCGCGACTTACACGCATATAAACCAAATAAATGATTGCTATCACTACAACTAATACCGTGAGTAATATCGGTATCAATCCAGCTTCATCTAGCTTTTTCACGGTTCTATTTTTACCCATTAGCTAGCGATTTGTACAGACCCAGCTAAAAAATTCCTCGTTTTTTATGTGTCTTGAACTCTTCCAAAAGAGCTTGCTGCTTCTTGCTGAGTTTTGTTGGTGTTTCTACATGGATTGTCACAATATGAGCTCCACGAGTATCGCGCTTTAGATGTGGAACTCCATGACCAGACAGCTTAAAGTCGGTGCCAGCCTGTGTGCCTGCTGGTATCTTCATTTTGACCGGACCGTCCACTGTATTTACCTCAATTGTTGTACCTAGTGCGGCATCCACCATGCCGACTACTTCTTCACTCAGGATAAGGTCGCCTTCTCTTGTAAACTTCTTGTGTGGCTTGACGCGCACATTGACATATAGATCACCCTTTGGACCGTTGGCGATTGCTTCGCCACGCTCTCGAAGTCTAATGGTCGCCCCATCGTCTATGCCGGCTGGGATTTTTAGACCGATTTTTTGTGACTTTCGCTGAGTGCCTTTACCATGACATACGCTGCACTCTTTTTCAGGCACTTTGCCGCGGCCAGCACACTTTGGACAGACTGTAGCTTGCTGAATGTCGCCAAACATCGTCCTCATCACTCTCGTAACCTGACCGCTACCCTTGCACTCGTCACAAGACTTCATATCGTAACCAGGCTCCACCATCTTTCCGTCACAGTGTTCACACACATCTTCCAGATTCAAGTTCAAATCTACATCGGTCCCAAAAACAGCTTGTTCAAAAGTAATCTCCACATTCGTTTCAACATCTCTACCGCGAGATTGACGACCCTGTCTATTTCCAACACCACCGCCAAAAAAACTACTGAATATATCGCCCAGACCCATGTCGCCAAAGTCAAAGTTAATATTTTGCCCCTGACCACCAAAACCAGCAAAAGGATCACCACCACTAGCGCCACCGCCAACGCCGGCGTGGCCAAACTGATCATATCGCTGGCGTTTGGATGGATCCTTTAGGACTTCGTAGGCTTCGTTAACTTCCTTGAACTTCGACTCATCACCACCCTCTTTGTCTGGATGGTATTTAATAGCAGCTTTTCGAAAAGCCTTTTTGATCTCATCCGCAGAAGCGCCTTTGCTAATACCCAAAACTTCGTAATAATCACGCTTACTCATATAATACACATATTTTAGCACTTAGAGCATGCGAGTGCCAGAATTTACTGCTCTTAATTATTATTTTCGAAGCCAATCGACCGCTATTCCGATGATAAACTCTGTCAGCATGACCATGATATTCCTGTTTTGAAACTAAATATAACTCAACAAGTAACGGCTGTGTGGTGTATGTAGAGCTTACTTAACAAAATTATTTGATACCGTACAAAACAATGCCAGTGACAATAGATACGTTGATTGTTATCCAAATACATTGCATTAATATGTAAGGCCATAACCTATGGACAAATCCATAGGCCAAAAACAACAATCCAAAAATACTAAACGACAGCCAGGTAAAAAGTGATAGTCCACCCACATCTCTTGTCTGGTACACCTGAATAACTTGTGGCAAGGCCATTGCAGGATGAGCAAACGCTGCCAGCATCATTGCTCGGTCTATGTTGGTGCGATTTTTGCGAGATCGAATAACCTTTCCGAGTTTGTGCAAATTTATATACAACACTTGTAAATAATACTAAACACAAACAATTTAGTCTATGGTCTCAATGCTGTTGCGGCAGTCCTTTACGCAATAATCCACCCCATTCTACCAAGGTATACCCTTGCCGTTTTGGAGTAGTAAGTTTCTGAGTAGGCAGACTAATCTTGTGCTCAAGACCCTCAAAATCCAAGAATACTCGAATGACAGTCTTAGGCGCTGGGCTGACCTTTAGCGGTGCTAATCTATTTACCTGATCTGTCGTAAGCCACGTCAAACGCATATAAGGCGTCTTTGGCAAACGAGGTTGCCAAAAGTCCATGAAATCCTGAGATTCTTTGGCGTTTAGCCCTTGTTGTCTTAGCTGTCGCCAAATTGTACTCGTAGCCTCCGCACTTGTTACGACCGTACCTGTCGTAATCTCTGGGTATTCTCCATGGCCGTAACCCTCCCAGTACAATGAGTCATAACCTTGATCTTGGTAGGTTAGACTTCCATTTGGCCTAGCCAAGACATTTCGCCAACCACCGATTGGATATGTAGGCTCAGATATGCGGACGTCTGCACCCACTGCTACATTTACACTGGTTTCTTGGGTTGGGTAGAGATATATTACTGGTTTACCGCAGCCACCACGTATATACATATCTGAACGTTGGTAAACTACTAGCTCGTTCAAGCCGTTTCGAACAAGGAAGTACGCGTGCTTATCGTTGAATTGTTGAATAGTTAAATTCTTGAGAGTTGCATCACTCAAGTCTGTACCTTTTGCATAATCGGATGTATACAGCTCCTGTAAAAGGGGCGCGGATAGCGGCAATTGATATAGGACTTGCCCACCCGGAGTAGTACCGACACTAATCAAATCTGTGGCGTTAACATTTAACGCAGTTACATATCCAGAAGGTCTGCCACACCCCCTCCCTGCAGTAAAATACTCTGCAGATGATTTGCTTTCGCCATTCTGCCATTGGTACGCTAGTTTGCCGTCTGCAGCCGATATTTCTCCGTCAAGAGCATACACAATACCAAATAAGTTTTTGTATGTGGCATATATGCCATTGAGGCTGTAGTTTGCGCTCTTATCAGCTACCTCATAGTATGAAACATCTCCTTTTGCCTCCAGCTTATCGACTTTCATGTCTCCATTACTTTGACTCGTTAATGATGCGGTGCCTTTGGGCAAGAAGTAAGCACTATATTGGCTCTTTAGCTTTTGACCCTTGACCGTAATGCTTTCATCAAACTTAAGCTGAGAATACTCTATAGACATATCAACAGTCACATTATCTTTAAATGCTTTGTCCTTCATTTCGCCGACTGCTGTTCCATCACAGCTCTTTTGATTACCATTTTCCGAGTCGTCTTGTGGAGGACACACAACATCGCTATGTTTGCCTACAATCACATACTTATTATTTGACAATTCTGTGAAAATATACGTTCTTGTATCAATACCCGCAGATAGTACCACAGCGTATATACCATTATTGTCTTGAGTTGTACCTATCTGGAAGTACTCGACATCTTCTTTTTTTAAAAATGGCTTACAGTTTTGGTCGAAGTTCTCACCTTCACATTCTTCGCCGGCAAAATACGAATAATTGGATATGATATCGATGTTATTGACTTTTTTAGCCGAATCGAGAAAGGTTACCTTCTTTGGGCTATCACCGGCCTTATTGGTGCTGGTCGTAACGTTTGACACTGGTTCGGCTTTTTGTTGTGTTCGGTTTCGTACCAAGAACCAATACACTGCTATTGCCACAATGACTACCAGTAGCACAAGAAGCAGGATCAGCTTTTTCTTACTTGGGCTATATCGTTTTTTTGGAGGTATCGGATCTGGGACATTTGGGGCTGTATAAACTGGCTGTGGCTGCTGTTCTGGTGCCATTTGTTGTATTGACGATGGTTGTTGTAGTTGCTCTGATATAGTTTGTTGTTCTGTACTACTTGGGGTATTTGGATCCACGACGACTCCTATGATTACTTATATTAAGCATAACCCTAAACAATATTTACTACAAACAACAAATAACCCTAGCCCGCGTCACCTGGGCTAGGGTTATCATGAAGCGTACGTACGCTAATTACTACTTCTCGTCGACTACTTCGCCTTCAACCGGACCGTCACCGTCTTTGGGCTTTTTGTCACTCTTTTTTGATTTATCATCTGACGTGTCATCACTGGCTACATCATCTTTTTGCTCATACAATTTAGCGCCAATTGGCATCATTTTGTCTGTCAACTCTTTGGCGGCAGTTTCTAGAGCATCTTTATCAGCTTTGTCATCGGCCACAGCCTTTTTGGCAACTTCAATAGCTTCGTCTAGTGTCTTTTGGTCGTCTTCAGAAATCTTGTCTTTGTTATCAGACTTCATCTTTTCGGCCTGATAGACTGCGCTGTCTAGCTGGTTTCGCGCGTCAATTGCTTCGCGCTTCTGCTTGTCTTCCTCGGCATGAGCCTCAGCCTCTTTGGCCATTTTCTCGACTTCGTCTTTGTCCAAGTTTCCACTATTTTGAATGGTGATAGACTGCTCTTTGCCAGAACCTTTGTCCTTGGCCGTAACGTTCAAAATTCCATTTGCGTCTATATTGAAAGTAACCTCAATCTGCGGCACACCGCGAGGAGCCGATGGTATGCCATCTAGCACAAACCGGCCAAGTGACTTATTGTCGCTAACCATTTCGCGCTCGCCCTGAACAACATGGATCTCTACCTGAGGCTGATTGTCCGCTGCAGTACTAAAGGTCTCGCTCTTACTTGTTGGGATCGTAGTGTTGCGTTCGATAAGCTTGGTTGCAACCCCACCCAAGGTTTCGATACCGAGCGACAAAGGCGTCACATCTAGCAGAAGTACGTCTTTTACATCACCCTGCAATACACCACCCTGTATAGCTGCACCAATGGCCACGACCTCGTCGGGATTAACGCCTTTCATTGGGTCTTTACCAAAGATCTTCTTGACCTTTTCCTGAACGGCAGGCATACGTGTCATTCCACCTACCAACACCACCGCGTCAATCTCGCTAGCCTTTACGCCGGCATCTTTTAGCGCCTTTTCACAAGGCGTTGCCGTTTTGTCGATCAAATCACCGACCAAACTTTCCAACTTGGCGCGGGTTAACTTATGCTCAAAGTGCTTTGGTCCGTCTGCGTCCGCGGTCAAGAATGGCAAATTGATAGTCACTTCGTTGGTTGTACTGAGTTCAATCTTGGCTTTTTCGGCTTCGTCGCGGAGACGTTGCATTGCCGCCTTGTCGTCTTCGATAGAAACGCCATGTTCCTTTTTGAACTCGTCGGCAAAGTAATTTACCAAAACTCTATCAAAGTCCGCGCCGCCCAAGTGAGTATCACCATTGGTCGATTTGACCTCAAATACTCCGTCGCCAAGTTCTAGGATAGATACGTCAAAAGTTCCGCCACCAAGGTCGTAGACCGCTATCTTTTCATCGGTCTTCTTTTTGTCCAGGCCATAAGCCAGAGCAGCTGCAGTTGGCTCGTTGATAATTCGCTTCACTTCCAGACCGGCAATTTTACCCGCGTCCTTGGTGGCATGTCGCTGAGAGTCGTCAAAGTAAGCTGGCACAGTAATGACAGCTTCTGTCACTGGCTGGCCAAGAAATGCCTCGGCATCAGCCTTGAGCTTGCCCAGGATCATGGCACTGATCTCTTCGGGGCTGTATTCTTTGTCCCCCATCTTGACCTTGACGCCGCTCTTGCTCTTGATGATCTCATACCCCATTAGCTTTAGGTCACGTTGAACTTCTTTGTCATTAAAGTTACGTCCAATCAAACGCTTTACTTCATAGATTGTGTTGGCGGAATTCGTAACTTGCTGGCGACGCGCCACCTGGCCAACCAAACGCTCACCGTTTTTATTGACAGCCACGACGGATGGTGTAGTGCGATTACCCTCACTATTGGCAACAATTTCTGCTTTGCCAGCTTGCATCACTGCCATAGCGCTGTTTGTAGTACCTAAATCTATTCCGATAATTTTACCCATTGTTTTATCCTTTCAGTTAGCAATATACCTGTTAGAGTGCTAATACAATTCTATCATAAAAAACTAGCACTCTACTGTCAAGAGTGCCAACTATTTTGTTTGACTATTGTTGCTTGGGAAGTCTTCAGTATCTTTGGGTTTGTCATCATCTGATGTCCAAACGACATCAAAGCTGTTCTTACTAGCACTTTGCGCTTGTTCAACTCGACGATCCTTGTAATATTGGCCTACTATCTCTATGCCGGGATCCTTGGGATGACCATCGACATATTGAAAGTAATAAAACACACACCCACTAACACAGCCAACGGCAAGACCGACTATACATTTAATCACCGTCCACGCCGTCACCTGTCCGACCAAAACTGTACCTAGCGAATGAAGCCCGATCGAAAAAAACACTATCACCAACGCCAGCATCACACCAGCCCGCAAACTTTTTGGAATCAGACTTCCCAATATTCTAAGAGCAAAAATCTCTGTTGGAAACATGTCACTCTGTATTATACAGCAGTTATCTTATTGCCTTTTGACTCGTACCATTGCGTGACGAATAACCGTATCGCCAAGTTGGTATCCGGCCTGCAACTCTTCGTCAACGATCTCGTCAGCACCGTCGCCTTCTTCCATACTTACCGCCTCATGCAATTGTGGGTTGAAGTGCTCACCCACTGTCTTGATACGCTGTACGCCTATATTTCCAAGAGTTGTCTCGAACTGCTTTACGACAGCCTGAACACCCTTAACGAAGTCGTTACCTTCCAAATCTTTAGGTACATGTCCGAGCGCTCGCTCAAAGTTATCGATAATAGGCAGTAAGTCCTCTATGACATCTGTTTTGACATGATTCTTTAGGCTAGCAATCTGTTCATCATGCCGGCGACGAACGTTGATTACGTCAGCTCGTTCGCGCTGCAAGGCCTCGGTTAGCTCGTCAATCTGTTGCCGCAACTCTTCATTGACTAAATTAGTAGTTTTTGAATCTTTTTTACTCATATAACGCTCCTTCTAATGCCTGACCAGCATGGCTGACCAAATTCATAACTTCACGGTAACTCTGTCTAGTAGGCCCTAGAACGCCAATGTAACTATGGTCACTGTACGGACTGCGAAACCGGCTAATAATCAAAGAACATCCCGCATTACGTCCAATAGGGTTTTCGTGACCGATATAGACGTTTAGCGGCTCGTTTGGAGCTGCTTCGTACAGCCAAGGCTCAAGATTGTCCAGCAAATTTGCTACCTGCTGAACCTGCGAACCTTGCATAAACTCAGGTTGGCCAAATAGATTGGACAATCCACTCATATATAGTTGGTTTCCAATAGTAGCTATGCCTAAATTTGAAGTTAGCTCCACTAGTGTATCTACGGCATTGCGTATAGTCCGGTCCGGCACTCCTCCGCCATGTACGCGAGCAGTCAGCGCTCGCTCCCCACGATGTCCCTCTGTACGCTCCGGCATATTTTCGTTCAAATAATTAACGTAGTATCTATATCCTTTGTCGGTTGGGATTCGGCCAGCACTGGTGTGTGGCTGGGCAATAAACCCCAAGCGTTCTAATTCCGCCATTTCTGTTCGTATGGTTGCCGACGACACGTCAAAAACCTTTGCCAACAAACTAGAACCAACCGGGCTAGCCACCTCGGCATACTGCTCCACTATCGAACACAAAATCTGTTTTTGGCGGTCTGTCATATCTGTATTAGTGTAAAATTTTAGCACTCCAAAGTCAAGAGTGCCAAAATCCTGCGTAAGTACCTCCTTGACATACAATATCGCTAATTAGTCTATCTATAGATAACTAGGTCACATACTAAATTATAGATTAAATAACAGGGCTGGGAACGACCTATTTCACTGTATTCAGATACATGTTTGTTTCGGTGAGTAGATTCTGAATAACACTTTGTCCAGCCAATTGACGCTTCTCATCGAAGCAATCGCCCGCAATACAATCGTCAATATATTTAACCGAATGGTCGAAGCTGTCGTTAACAATATATCTGTAGTAATCATTAGCGAGCGCGGCGTCAAACTCCTTCACCGCACTGCTAAGCCTACGCCTTTTCTCTAGCTCTGGCATTTTGCCCCGAGAATCCATGCGCTCCATCCACACGGAAAAACTTGGAGGAACAACAAAAAATGCAAATACATCGGGTTTAACACGAATAATATTGTGCATACCGACTGTTTCGATTTCATTTACAGCTATCTTGCCCTCTTGCTGGGCCTTTTCTAGCTCGCGCAAGCTAATACCTGATACTTGTTGATCATGAATAATTGCTGCCTCAAGAAAATTCCCTGATCTCAAGCCTGAGAGTATTTCCTGTTCCGTACGAAACCAATATTCGACTCCATCCTTTTCTGGTACACCATTATTTACTCTTGGCGCACGTGTCGTATCCGATACTATAGCGTGATACCCGCCACCTTCCTTGAGTGCATTGATGATTGTATTGCGTCCAGAAGAACTTGGACCTGCTAAAAGCACAAGTTTTGTCTTCGCTAAGAGCTTTTTGCCAACTTCGGATATATGATAATTTTGCAGAACTGCCTGAAACTCAGATAGATACTCAAGATCATTTACCATATGGTATTTATAACAGAGGTACAGGTATGAGTCAAAAATTAATCGCGCTTTAGCATGACGGTGAAAGCCTCGGCTGGAATGTCCACCTTGCCGAATCGTTTCATTCTAGCCTTACCTTTTTTCTGCTTTTCCAATAGTTTTTTGCGCCTTGTTACATCACCACCATAGAGCTTAGCCGTAACATCTTTGCGATATCCACTAATGTCTTCTCGTGCAATAAACTTACCACCAATTGCCGCCTGCAGCGCAACCTGGAAGTTTTGTCGTGGGATGACTTCTTTGAGCTTTTCTACAATTTGGCGACCCAATGTCTGCGCTTCGCTTCTGTGAACCATTATACTCAGCGCATCAACTCGCTCGCCTGCAATGTAAAAATCAAGCTTCACCAAATCCTCTACCCGATAATTATCAAGCTCGTAGTTAAACGAACCGTAGCCTGATGTCACACTCTTTAGTTGGTCATAAAAATCTGTCAACAGATTAGCCAGTGGTGCCTCAAATGTCACAACAGCCAACTGTGCGTCTACGTAACTGAGATTTTTCTGCAAGCCTCTTTTAGAAGAAATGAGTTGTATTACCGCGCCTACAAATTCCTTGGGAACCACGACCTCACCTTTTATCCAGGGCTCACGGATTTCTAAAATCTTCGACGGATCAGGCAAATCAACTGCTGATTTGATATCAATATCCTCTCCATCAAGCAACGTCACCTCATAGTCGGTTGATGGATTTGTCACCACCAGGTCGAGGTCGTATTCTCTCTCTAGGCGTTCGCGCACAATGTCCATGTGTAACAAACCCAGAAACCCAATACGCACACCAAATCCAAGTACCGGGGAATTTTCTGTAGTAAATTGGAGTGCTGAATCACTAAGAGAGAGCTTTTCTATCGCATCCTTTAAAAGCTGGTAGTTCTCGTTGCTATCCGGAAAAAAACCTGCATAGACAAATGGCTTTACATCCCGATAGCCCGGAAGAGCCTGTGTTGCCGGTGACCTGGCAAGCGTCACGGTATCACCAACCTTTGCTTCCCGCGTGCTTCGCAAGTTGGTAACAATATAGCCAATTTCACCTGTTTGCAGAACTTGGTCCGGCGACATAGTTGGCTGCAAAGTACCAACCTCTAATGCCAGACCTTCTGCACCAGTGGCCATCATTTGCAATGTATCATTCTTGGAAATTACACCGTCTACGACCCTAACGTACAGAATAACGCCTCGATAATCATCGTAGTAACTATCAAAAATCAGTGCTCTGGATGGATTAGTGGCGATACCCTGTGGTGCTGGAATATTCTCAACAACCTTATCCAACACTGCCTCGACACCTTGGCCAGTTTTGGCTGAAATGTGTAGGATATCTTCTTCATTGCAGCCCAAAAGGGATACAACTTCCGCAGTCACTCGTGGAACATCGGCGGCAGGCAGGTCAATTTTGTTTAGAACTGGAATGATTGTCAATTCGGCCTCCATAGCCAGGTATACATTTGCAAGGGTTTGTGCCTGTATGCCCTGCGAAGCATCGACAACCAAAACAGCCCCTTCGCACGCCTCTAGACTGCGTGATACCTCATAAGAAAAGTCAACATGTCCAGGTGTATCAATTAAGTTTAGTTCATAGTCCTTGTACTGCATACGAACCGGTGCCAGCTTGATGGTAATACCCTTTTCACGCTCCAAATCCATCTTGTCCAAAAGCTGGGCTTTCATGTCTCGCTTTTGAACTGTACCAGTTAGCTCCAGCAAGCGATCGGCTAGAGTAGACTTGCCATGATCAATATGGGCAATAATACAAAAATTCCGAATATTAGCTTGGTTCATGCTCAACAGATTATAACAGATGAGCTATCCGTAAGACTAAAAGTCTATATTGATCGGCTTTAAGACAAACTTCTTGATACGATCTACCACAGGCCTTGCTTCCTCTAAGCCTAGCGCTAAAGACACGCATAAATACACTGTACCTGTTACCAATGAAATAACCCCGAGCTTAAAGCCAAGCGTCACCAAACCACGGTCATTGGTGTGTAGTGGCATCATCGATACCATCACAAATGCCGTAAGTATACTAAATCCTGATACCGATGCAATACGCACCAAACCACCCCAAAACTTCATATCAAAGAGCTTGCGGTCGCGCACGAGCATTATCACCATCAGAATTGCCACCTCAACCGCTGCAACTATAGACTGGGCCATGGCCAATCCTGCAATGCCGTATGCACTGGGTCTTGATAATGTATATGCCAAGTATGCGTTTAAAGCGATCGTAAAAAGCGACACATACAACGGCGTCCACGTGTCTTTTTGCGCATAGAACCAACGCGAAATAATCGCGTAAATAGTTCTAAAAAGTATTGCCCCGGCAAAAAAACCAAAAACAACAGCTATTTCTGGAGCGCCTGTTGCAAAAATCAGTCGCGCAAAATACGCTCTAGCAAAGTAGCACACCACGACAATCGGCATAATAATCCAGATTACAGCTCGCAGGATCTGCAAGAAATCTTTTCGAAACAGATCATATCTATTTTGCGATAGCCTCTCCGTCAAACGGGGAAATGCCGCTGTAGCAATCGTCGTACCGACCAATAATGTCGGGGTTGTATGCAAGATGTAGGCATTTTCATAGTAGCTGATATTGCCCACACCGAGCCTTGTGGCTAGATTCGTCTCTACGATTGAGTTGAGTGAGTCAACACCTTGATCGAGGGATCTTGGCGGTAATTGACGAAGTATCTGCCGGAAATCATTGTTACGCCACATGATCTTGGGACGCCAGTGATAATTTGCCCCAAGCACACCAAAAGCAACTACTAACAGTTGTAGTATTCCACCCAATAATGCACCCAAACCCAGTCCAACCAAACCAAGATTATTCTTAAACAAGAACACTGCGGCAATAATCGATAAGTTATAAAACAATGGTGCTATCGCATAGAAAAAGAAACGTCCGAATATTTGCTGAGCACTAGCCAAAACACCCGACATAGCAAATAACATAGGGTTAAACGAGATAAATCGCATAATAATCACTGCGTTGTGTAACTGCTCGGCAGGCAATCCGGGAGCAACAACATACTTAAGTAACGGCTCTGCAAATATAAACATCAGAACACCAACTACTGCCATTACAATAGTCAGAAGGTTCATCAGGCTATTTGACAGATCCCAAACACCTTTGCGATCACCCCTCTCTAGCCTGTCAGACAGAAAAGGCATAAAAGCCACACCAAGTGCACCAGCAGCTAATGTAAAGTAAAAGAAATCAGGAATTTTGAAAGCTGCAAAGTATGCATCCGTACTCTCTGCACCAGTTAACGGAAAGTTTGCATTAATCATCTTGTAGCGCAAAAAGCCAAGAACTTGACCGATCAGCGATACTGCGACCAGCAGTGCGGCAGCACCACTGACGCCAACTCTCTTGTTTGCGCGTCTAATCCATTTATTCATTCATTGCTTATTATATGGCTAATCTATTCTTAAAAACACCCCTAAATATTACTGTTGAGGGGTTTTGTATTATCTCTACAAATACTTCCTGGCAAGGGCGACAACAAGATTAATGCCGAGAATACAAACAAATAATCCAAAAGTTAATATGAGGGGTACTTTAACGCTTTTCCAAAACTCTAAGAAAAATGCCTTTGTTTTGGCCTTTATGCCAACCGCTTGTGTCTGCTGGCCTAAAATATATAGAATTCCGCCAATTCCGACACACAACATTGATGACATAAACATTACTATGAGAATACCGACAGCAATACCGGGCATATCATCAAAATCCTTGTAGAAAACACTAGCTATACTGATTGATACTCCTGTCAGCATATACATCCCCGCCCCAAAGCCTAGTAATGGATGATCTTGATATGCTCCTAAGATTGCTCCACGTGGGTTTCTTATGTTCATGCTCAATACTTTTAGTGAACTAATACAAAGATGCAGCTTTTGGCATTTCTGAACCTTCAAGGATCTTGGCTACTTCTTCGGCTTCAACGGTCTCTTTCTGTAATAAAGAGTCTTTTAAGGCGCCTAGTTTGTCCATGTTAGCCCGAATAACTGCTCTTGCTCGAGTGGCAGCCTCTGTAATAAGCGACTCTACCTCGTCGTCAATAATCTTTGCAGTTTCGTCAGAGAATTGGCGTTCGTGAACCATCCTGTCAAGCATCATGCCTTCTTCTACATGAAATACTTGGTCACGTAACTTCTTGCCCATACCTTGATTCACGACCATTTCGCGGGCCAGCTCTGCGGCCTTTTGCAAGTCCGAACCCGCTCCTGTGGTAACTCTGTCTGGACCATAGATAACTTCCTCAGCAATACGTCCACCCAGCATACGCGCCAAGATATCCTTGTATTCAATGATACTGTGATAACTCTTGTCTTCTGGGGGGATGAACCATGTCACACCACCCGTGCCACCACGAGGGATTATGGTCACTTTATGAACCATATCACTGTCAGGCAGAACATGACCGACAATGGCATGGCCAGCCTCGTGATAAGCAGTCAATTCCTTTTCCTTATCGCTCATGACCTTACTCTTGCGCTCTGGCCCAATAGCAACTTTTTCGAACGC
Organism: Candidatus Saccharimonadota bacterium; assembly: GCA_020428105.1. GTDB lineage: Bacteria > Patescibacteriota > Saccharimonadia > Saccharimonadales > JAGQNK01 > JAGQNK01. The sequence goes on along the minus strand of JAGQNK010000029.1, from coordinate 2,801 downwards.
TTCGGTCACGTCATCTTGGTTGATTTCTTTGCGATTAGCACGAGCAGCCACAATTGCAGCCTCGTTTGCGATATTAGCCAAATCCGCACCAGATGACCCAGCAGTTTTAGCCGAAAGAGCATCGAGATCAACTGCACTTGCCAACGGCTTCTTAGCGAAGTGGACTTTCAGAATTGCTAGACGGTCTTTACGATCAGGTAAGCCAATATTTACACGTCTGTCGAAGCGTCCTGGTCGTAGCAGAGCAGGATCGAGGACATCCTGACGGTTAGTGGCAGCAAGGACAATCACATTCGTACCCTGCTCAAAACCGTCCATTTCTACCAAAATCTGGTTAAGTGTTTGCTCTCTTTCGTCGTGTCCACCGCCCATTCCAGACCCACGACGACGGCCCACAGCATCAATTTCATCGACAAAAATAATACAAGGTGAGTTCTTCTTAGCTTTAGCAAACAAATCTCGCACACGACTAGCACCGACGCCAACAAACATCTCTACAAATTCCGAACCCGATATCGAAAAGAACGGCACGTCAGCTTCACCGGCTACTGCTCTAGCAAGCATAGTCTTACCTGTACCGGGAGGACCTACTAGCAGTACACCCTTGGGTATCTTGGCACCAACTGATTCAAACTTCTTCGGAAACTTCAGGAACTCCACAACTTCCTGAAGGTCTACCTTGGCCTCGTCGGAACCGGCAATATTCTTGAACGTTACCTTGTCTTTTTCGTTGCCATACAAACGGGCGCGACTCTTGCCGAAACTCATGGCTTGATTGCCTTGACCTTGTGCGCTACGCAACATAAAGAACAAGATTGCACCAATTAAAATAACCGGTAGCAGGTTAATACCTATGGTAGCCCAGGTTGCTCCAGCGCTAGATTCCTCTTCATATGTAACCGCAACTTTCCCTTTGTCCAGGCCTTCTTCTAGAAGCCCTACCTCAGGATCTTTACGTGATTTTACAGACGGCTTGTCCTCGCCTTTTTTTGTAATCTCTAGTGCGCTACCCCTGACTACAATTTTCTCGTACTTGCCCGCATTTGCTTCTTGTATAACTTGCGAGAGAGGTCTTTCCTCTAGCTTTGGCTGAGTTTGCTGAGAGTATGAATAAATAAATAAGCCAAACAAAATGACTAACGCGATAAACGCAGCATTTTTTATACCCTGCTTCTTTGGGGTTTTGCCACCAGATATTTTGTGAAAAGTCTTTTTTGAACTCATAAATCTATATTATACAGAGTGTCTGGCTGCATTACTAGCGCTCATATCGTTGGATTGCTAGCGTATTTTTATCGATCAACAATGTATATCCTCCTGATATATCCGCCTTTCTTCCAGCATGATAGGTTTTTGCAGCATTTACCAAGCGTTCAATTGTACTCGTATCAAGCACCTTGATGCCGTTGTTGCGCAACCAAGAAGCCAACACCTCTCTGGCTACAATGTGTGGCAACATAACAAATGAGTACCTATCCAATATATTAACTCCTGGCTGTATGTGGAGATAATTAATCACGTGCGCGTCCAGTTCTTTTGCCCTATCACGCACCGTAGTAATGTATTGCAATAACTTTATACGATCATCAGATGACAGTTTGGGCAAAATCATATGTCGAATATAATTTCGACGATACCGCAAGTCGGCGTTCGTACTATCCTCGCGCCAAACCAATCCCTGATCCTTGGCATAGGCAATTAAATCCTTTTTGGAAATATGTAGTAATGGACGATGGATATTTTCGCGGGAACGTAACGAGATCAAACCGCGCCAATTGGTACCCCGGAGAATGTTATGAATTGCCGTCTCCAGCAGATCATCATTATGGTGGGCAGTGATGATACCATTGGCGGCACTTGCCTCTCGAACACTGTGCAAAAACTTATAGCGAGCGACACGGGCAAGGTCTTCACTAGAACCAGATCCAAGAGCACCTTCATCGTACACAAAATGCAAACCGTATTGTTGCGCCAAAGACTGAACCAAAAGCCTGTCTTCGGCAGAATCAGATCGAATACCGTGGTCGAAATGAGCCACAATCAGTTTCGTGTCTGGCTTCTCGGTTAGCATGTGCAACAAAGCTACCGAATCCACACCTCCGGAAACGGCCACCACATATACTCCTGGCTGAATATTGATTTCCACACTATAATTCTACACTGTGAAGAAACTATATTTTATGAGACACGGACTCAGCGAGCTCAATATCAAGGGTTTATACGCCGGTAGTACCGATACGTCCTTGGTAGATGAAGGTCGCGAACAAGCTAGACAAGCAGGTCAAACCGCAAAGTCATTGTCTATTGATTTGATAGTAAGTTCACCTCTTAGCCGTGCCCTCGAAACTGCACAAATCGTCGCCAAAGAGATTGGCTACACCCCAGAAAAAATCGTTATAGACAATCGAATCACCGAGCGCTACTTTGGTAGACTAGAAGCCCAGCCGTACGCCAAAACGCATACAGACGAATTTCGTCTAAAGCATGGTGCAGAAAACCAAGAAAGTTTACTCAAACGCACAAAGCAGTTTCTAGAGTGGCTGGAAGCTCAACCAGCTGACAACATACTTGTGGTGAGCCATGGTTCTACTGGCCGAGCGCTCAGGAGTCTAGTCAAGGAAGATTTTCCGTTTAGCCACCCACATCAACTTGGCAATGCCAAGCTCTACCAGTGGCTTTAATAACAGGGGATCTCGAGTGTTGAACGCTATTGAATAATCTATTCACATCAAGCATAATATAACCATAAGCCCCAATTGATGTGGTGAGGTATAGTATCAGCAGTATAGTAAGACAAAATA
>JAGQNK010000028.1 GCA_020428105.1 Candidatus Saccharimonadota bacterium | reverse complement strand
AAGCCTATCCTAGATGAATTTGATCAGTATGATGACATGAGAGCGGTTGCCACAAGGGTGGCGCGCAAAGATCACACAGAGCATATCAGTAAAGAAAAAGCTACCGAAGTTACGCCAGAGGTGGTAAAATAGTCGAAATGATTGTATTGACCATAAATCCCGATATAAATCCCAGGACTGGCGCATAGCAACGCTTGTATGCATGTCTGCCAACAGTCCGTATGAGCAAGCACGTATTACATAATCTGGGAAAATTATCATGGAACGCACTTTAAGCACCGAAACAAAAAGCAAAATATCTGAAGCCATTACTTTAAAAGGCTGGGTCAATTCCAGGCGAGACCATGGCGGACTGATTTTTATTGATCTGCGTGACCACACCGGCGTGACGCAGTTGGTGTTTCAGCCTGAATTCACAGAGGCCTTTGCTACGGCCGAGCAGCTTAGGGATGAGTTTGTTATATCCGCAAGAGGAGTGGTCAAAGAACGAGCTGATGGTCTTAAAAACCCCAATATCGAAAGTGGCGACATCGAAGTTGTTGTGAGCGAAGTTTTAGTATTGAACAAATCAGCCCCACTGCCGATTCAAATCCAAGGCGAAGATCAGAGTAGTGAGGAATCACGGCTCAAGTATCGTTACTTAGATTTGCGTCGCCCAAAGATGCAAAACATGCTGAAAAAGCGAGCCGAATTATTCGGTATTATGCGTCAATATATGGACAATCATGAGTTTACTGAAGTAACGACACCAGTTTTGGCAAACTCAAGCCCAGAAGGGGCGCGCGACTTTTTGGTCCCGTCAAGACTTCAGAATGGAAAGTACTATGCTCTACCTCAATCGCCACAACAGTTCAAGCAGTTGTTGATGGTAGGCGGAGTGTCTAGATATTATCAGATGGCAACTTGTTTTCGCGACGAAGACCCGCGTGCCGATCGCCTATATGGCGAATTTTACCACTTAGACACAGAGATGAGTTTTGTGGATGATGGTCAAATAGTACGTGACACTATGGAGCCGCTCATCACTAGTCTGGTAACTGACTTTGCCGGTAAGCGCATCGTTGGTAACGAAGTAGTTACCATTACCCACACCGAGGCTATGGAAAAATACGGTTCGGACAAGCCAGATTTGCGATATGGCATGGAGCTTATTGAGCTTACTGATGTCTTTGAAGGAACAGAGTTTGGGGTGTTTAAAAACGCTCCCGTTATTAAGGCTATTTGTGTAAAAGGTGGTGCGAGTCTCAGTCGTTCGCAGATCGATAATTTTACTGGTATTGCCAAGAGTGAAGGCGCTGGCGGGCTGGCGTACATTACTTACGAAAACGGAGAAGTCAAATCGCCGATCATAAAGTTCTTTAGCGACACCGAGTTGGCTGAGGTGAAAAAACGTTTGTCGGCAGAGGATGGCGATGCAATATTCTTCGGGGCAGACACTAGGCAAGTTGTGAATAAAGTTCTCGGTAAACTCAGGACCTGCTTTGCCGATCATTTTGAGCTCAAGAATCCAGATGAGATTTCTCTGGTCTGGATAGTTGATTTTCCATTTTATGAATGGGATGACAAAGCCAAAAAAGTTGATTTTGGTCACAATCCGTTCAGTATGCCAAAAGGTGGCGTTGAGGCACTCAAGAATGCCAAAACAGACGATGAAAAATTAGCAATTGTTGCTGATCAGTATGACATGGCAATGAATGGCTACGAAATATGCTCTGGAGCTGTGCGTAATCACAATCCAGAAGTAATGTACGAGGCTTTTGGTATCCTTGGGTATGATCGGAATTATGTAGACGCTAAATTCGGTGCGATGATCAACGCATTTAAATACGGCGCTCCACCGCATGCAGGCTGTGCATTTGGTATTGACCGAATGTTCATGGAGTTGATGGGCGAATCAAACATTCGTGAAGTTGTGGCTTTCCCAAAGAATGGTTCTGGAGTGGATGTGATGATGAATTCTCCGTCTGAAGTTGAGTCTTCACAGCTAAAAGAGCTTGGCATCATAAACAATACCAAGGCCTAATATTGCGATAAACTGGCAATATGTCCTATGGTTGCTGCAGCAATACTACACACCAGCATATTGGTACATGCTTTATAAATATGATATAATATCAGTTTATGAGTAATTTTGGTCTTTCTGATGCCCAGGTTTTTGCTCCGGGTGCGATTGCTTATCCTAGTCACGAGGCCATAGGTTCATGTGATGAGTGGCAAGAGTATTTGGGCGAGTTGTCCATTGTGTCAAATAATGGTACTACATATTCACCGATACCTGCGTCATATGAGAAAGCGAGATCAAGAGATAATCCAAGGCCTGCATGGTCGGGGGATCATTTCTGGCACTTAGATTTATCCCGTGAAGGAAGTCAGGTTGGCAATTTAGTTACTGCAATATATTATGCCGAAGGTGATAGCCGTTCAGCTGGTACTGACATCATTGATACGATTAGCTTGCGAAAAGCAATGCAGGAGGATGGTGTTTTTGATAGAGAGGAGTTGAGTAGCGATGTACTGAACCGTCTACAGACTGAGTTTTCGATTTCTACATACTATACTGAAACACTCGCTAACTATGCGCGAACAGCAAGCAGGTCAGAGATTAGAGAAATAACCGAATTTCTGACGACAAGAAAGATTGACGGTAAAACAGTATCTTTGAAGGAGTATACAGAGTATCTAGATAGTCGGTATGCGCCAGCACAAATGCCATTGCTGCAAGCAAATCCCTTTGATACGGCCGGTCAAAATGGCTTGATGTTTGATGTAGAGCGCGGGAGAGATATCATAGATCCTCAGACTGGCGTGTCGTATAACGGCTTGCTATACGCTATGCGCTTGTATTTGAAGGTCAAAGAACCAGAGCTGAGAGAGCGCGATATTATAAACACAATTGCTCCAGAACCAGGTACTATTGCTCTATTTTCCCGAGAGGGTACTCTACATCGTGCACAGCCAGGTAATGATGCAGACCGTAGAGTATATCTGGGCTGGCTTGCCACAAAACAGAATGGCGTTGTTTTTGAGTCGTAGTACCGGCGTGTGTATTCATATTTAGGTTGAATAATAAGCAAATACGCATAAACTGGACAGTATGATTCAAGTTCGCCAAGCTGTAAACTACTCCGACAGTAGTTCTAGTAAAGCAGAAGACTTTCAGCCACTTACCCAAAATCCACAGACTACTGATGGTGGATTACAGCCTGTAGTTGGACCACAAGATGCGGTTGGACAAGACATATTGAATCAAAAGGATGCCCATATTTTGGTACCAACAAGCGATCATGCCCCGACCGTGGATCAACCGAGTATTGCATCGGGAGCGCAGATAAATTGGCTGATTGTTGTTTCGGTATCTGTAATAATTGTGGTAGCGATAGAGTTTGTATTGCGCAAGCGAGAGAAAAATAAAAGTATAAAATCGAGCCTTCACAATAAGTCAAACACGCCTATTATAGGCAAGACAAACGAAGAATGATCACAAAAATAGACCTTTGAGATAAATTTGATAAAATGTAAACATAGCCTTTATCATGAAAAAAAACGATCCCAAAAAAGTTAAAAAATCAGAGCTCATAAGCGAAGATGCTGATATAGTTGAACGTGTCAAAGAGATGATGGAGCCGGAACCAAAAAAAACGGATATGGATGCCCCTCTGCCCGAGGAGCCAACCACTGCCCCTGAAGTCACTGATTTACCACTACCCAAAGAGCCGCTAAAGATTAAAATCCTTCGAGACAACGAGCCAGAAGAACCAGACGAAATTCAGTCAGCTCCGGTACTTCTCGACGAGAGTGCTCAGTCTGAAGAAAGTATAGCGCGTGTTGAGCTAGCGACTAACGACGACAACTCGCCTACATCTTCAGCAGACGAATCTACCACAAACGAAGATTTCGATGATGACAAAGAAGATAGTATTACTTCGGATGCGGTCGACGACATTGTGCGCCATGAAAGTGACGAATTATTGAAGGCCGAGGATGAGAAACTTTCTGATGCGTTTAAGCCTGTTGCACCAAAAACCCTGTCGCATAGGCTCAAGGCCACCTTGCTAGATATCTGGCAAAACCCCAAAAAGCGAATGGTTTTTCTGTCTATTTTGTTGCTTACGTCTGTCATCATTGGTACAGTTCCGGTAAGTCGGTATTTTGTGTTAAATACCGTTGGCGTTCGGGCAAGTACGAACATAACCGTCCTAGACAAAAGTACACTACAGCCTCTCAAAAATGTCGAGGTTACAGTCCAGGGCGTGAACTCTCGTACTAATGACGATGGTTTTGTGCGGCTTGATGGTGTCAAGCTGGGTAGTGCAAAGCTCAAGATTGAACGTCGCGCATTTGCGACTGTAGAGCGTCAGGTAACAATCGGCTGGGGTAGTAATCCTCAGGGTGAGGAACGACTACAGCCAACAGGTACACAATATGCGTTTTTATTAACAGACTACCTGTCCGGAAAAGCCGTAGAAAAAGCCGAAGTTATTAACGACGACGCAAGTGCATTTTCTGACGAAAAAGGAAAGGTGCTTTTAACAATTGAGAACCCAGCGGATGAGCTAAAGATTACAATTACAAGCGAAGGCCGGCGAGTAGAGGATTTCTCAATGAGTGGAGATTTCAAAGGAGAACGTAAGGTACATATGGTACCGGCTCGCAAACATACCTATATTTCTAGACGAGACCAAGGAAGGTACGATGTTTATGCAGCGTATGTCGACGGCAGAGACGAAACTTTAATACTTGAAGGTACAGGTAACGAACGCGAGGATATGGTTCTTGTACCTCATCCAACAGAAGGTCTTGTGGCAATCGTGTCTACACGTGAAGGCAAGCACAATGAAGATGGGTATTTGCTTAGCTCGCTATTGATAGTGGACGAAAATACAAAAAAGAGTAAAGTTGTGCAAACATCAGAGCGTATACAGCTAACAGGATGGTTCGGCGATAGGTTGGTATATGTTCGAGTTGTGTCTGGTGCGAGTGCTAGCAATCCGAAACGCAATCGTTTGATGGCCTATCACTATAAAGACGAGACGAATAATGAACTGGCGGCAAGCAACTATTTTAATGATGTGATGGCTATTGGCGACAGGGTATACTTTGCACCGTCTGGCGCATATCTTCCAGAAGGTAGTAGGGGTATGTATAGCATCAAGCCAGATGGTACTGACAAAAAGACAGTTTTGGATAAAGAAGTTTGGAATATGTTCCAAACAAACTATGGACGTCTTGCACTTGCTGCGCCGAATGCTTGGTATCGCTATGACGTAAAAAATGGCAAGATTTCTCAGCTGAGTGGTGAACCGGCTGGATTGGGGTCCAAGGTATTCGTTGATAGTCCAGACGGTAAACAAAGTTCATGGGTTGAGGTTCGTGACGGAAAGGGTACGCTCCTTATCCATGACGTAAAAGATGATAAAGACAAGACAGTTCGCGTACAAAGTGGCTTGAGAAACCCAATTCGCTGGTTGGATAACGAGACGATTGTATATCGAGTTAAGACGGATCTAGAGAGTGCGGACTATGCTATGAGCTTGACGGGGGGTGAGCCAAAGAAGATTGCCGATGTTACGAATACTGACGGCATTGATCGCTGGTATTACTACTAGACAATGCCATGTATACATAGGTGATTGCATTATGTGCTTATGGTAAAATTAGTAACAATGAAGAACGTTAGCGTTAAAACATTCACAAAGTTGGTTGGTTGCATCTTGCTGACCGCTCCAGTATTGGTGGTTGGTGCTGTATCTGCACAGGAATCGACTCTGCCAAAGCCTACAGGAACTAGTAACACAACCAATAAGCAAGAAGTTGTTTCGACGACAGATGTTAGCAAGCGTGTCGCAGAGCGCAAGGCAAAAATGCTTAAAAGATTATCCCAAGTAGAGCAGGTCAGGGTAAAGGCGAAGTGTGCAGTTGCAAGCAGGGATATAGCTTTGTTGCAGACTCGTTCGAAGGCTCATTTTTCAAATCAAGCACAAAGACACGCAAGACTATTAGCGAAGCTTCAGACGCTAAGGCAGAAGCTGGTGGAAGCGGGTATTGATGTTGCTAACTATGACAAGCTGGTAGTTGCACTACAAGAAAAGGTTCATGCCTACGAAACAGAAGTTAAGTCTTTTGAATCGGCGCTTGCTGACTTGAGTGCGATGGACTGCGCCTCAGATCCCGAGGGGTTTGTGGCTACTATGAGAGAAGCTAAGTTGTTGCGACAAAATGTAGTGCAGAAGAGTTTGGACATACGTAGTTATATAAAGAATACGCTGCGTCCTGCTCTGGTTGGTGTCAGAAATGATGCAAAGATAAACAAGCAAGTGCAAGCTAAAGACCCGAAGGAAAGGTGATAGTGTATGCATGAGATCCAGCAGCCACAGAATATCCACAGGGGTAGTGTCATGGACGTCCATGCCCGTAAGCCACAGCAGTATGCCAACGGCGGTAGCAAGATTGATGCTCCAGTTACGAAACCCGTAGTTGCCAGTAGTGGCGATGTCGCAAATAGTGCACCGTCTGAGCCAAGTCCTGCATCGGGCATACAATCATTTTCGTCACTCGAAGTTGTTGATCCGGAAACTAATACTCAGCATGGCAATACGGCCAAGCCGCGAGGGCTAAGCCCAGAGCTACTGAAGCAAGCAGAGCAAGAAACAAAGAAGGAAGAAGAAGCGAAACAAGCAATGTTGGCAGCACAAAAAGCCAATAAGCGAATGGGGCCAATTATCGTCAGCGTACTTGCAGTGATTATCGCGTTATCCTTGGCTGGACTTGCTACATATGCCTATATTTCTCAGAGCGGAAGCAACAATTCAGTACGCCCTACCTCAGGAGCGCAAAGCAATTCCAGTACTCAAGAGGCATCCAGGTCGTCTACGTCTACTGCTGTGGATGATGCAACCAAAGAGATTGATGATCTTCTAAAATCAACGACTACCTCAAATGAAGTACCGGATACTTCATTGAGCGACAGTGCTGTTGGGCTGTAGCACTACTTATCGTCAGACTGGCCAACGACTTTGATTTTATGCTTTGCAAAGGCCTTTTGCAGAAGGTGGTAGAATTCACTACGAGTTTGCCACTGTGCAGCGGCGTTGGTCTTGGCTAGAATTCGAACGGTGATACCTTTATCCGTAAAGCCCTTGATTCCTGCTAGATAAGGTGCCTCAATGACACGGCTTTCCATATTTGGTAGGGCTTGTAGTTCTTCACCTACTTCGCGGATAACTTTTTCTAGTTTTTCTAGGTTGGTGTCGAAATGTACTACGATTTCTTCGTTCATGCGACTGTAGCCAAGCGTCTTGTTGGTGGTCACGCCGATATTACCATTGGGGACATGGTGGACATTACCACTCATGTCTCGTAAAACGGTTGTCCTTATAGTAAGATCTTCGACTTTGCCTTCTATTTTGCCTAGCCCTAGGCCTGCTCCTAGGGTCACTTCATCGCCTATCCGGTATTGGTTTTCGGATATTATAAAAATACCCGTAGTCAGGTCTTTTATTAGGCTTTGTGCGCCGAAGCCAATTATGGCACCCAAGACTCCTGCGCTAGTAAAAAGTGTTGTGCGTATACTCGGGTACAACTCACCTATTATTAACAGCGCCGCCACAATATATACACCAAGTCTTACTACTCCTTTGACTAGACTGCCAAGTGTTTTTATTCGTTTTTCGCGATCACTTTTGGTAGGGTATACGTCGGGGCGTATAATATGCCGAAGAAAACGATTGGTGAAATCATGCACGACCCGCATAAAAAGCCAAGAACCAGCCAGGATGACGATAACGTCTATCAGATGATTGGTCATCCAGGTTTGAAGCTGGTTAAATAACCACTCGAGTCGCATATATTGTGTTTCAACAAATCGTTCCATATTTATCTATTATTATATATGGGATTAAGAAAAAGCATATGCTTACATATAACTCGTTGCAAGATAAGGCTATTATCAACTCGTTGCAAGATGGTTTGATAGGCGTAATTCCGACGGATACTGTTTATGGTTTGGCTTGTTCTGCATTGCATCAGAATTCGGTTTCACGCTTATATGGTCTGAAGAATAGAGAGGCAAAACCCGGTACATTACTAGCTTCCAATGTTGACCAAGTTATTGACCTTGGCATTCCAAGACGATACCTAAAGGCAGTTGAGCACTATTGGCCCAACTCGATTAGTATTGTAGTGCCAACAGTAGCAACGCTTAGATATCTTGACCAAGGCATAGGCAGTCTTGCGATACGTATTCCGGACGATTATGTAGTCCATAAGTTGCTACTATCGACCGGTCCGCTAATAACAACTAGCGCAAATAAGCCTGGCAAACAGCCATCTGCAACCATTTCTGAAGCAAAAGCATATTTTGGTGATGTAGTAGATTTTTATGTTGATGGTGGTGATTTGTCTAGACGTCTGTCGTCAACGATAATACGGGTGGTGGATGATGCTGTTGAAGTTCTCAGGCAGGGATCGATAAAAATTAACGAAAAAGGGGAAATAATTCAGTGACTGTTGGCGATTATCAGAAACTAGCTCTTGATTTTTAACTAATGAAATGACTAAAAACTATTCAGCGGACGACCAAGCTATTATTACTTAATGTCCTGGTTGCTTCACAAGCGACAGGTTGTACTTGTGCGCAATGGTAAACGTAAGCTACAGCTTATTGTCCGAATTATATATCAAACTCAAGTACTAGTGCCGCATGATCGGAAACAACATCTGGGGACATGTAGAAATTATCTACAATAATGTCGTCACTAACAAAGATGTAATCACAGACTTCGGTTTTGGTGGTTAGATGGTTGCGTGTGGTGGTGAGCTTGTGTTCTTTCGGCAGGTTTCGGAGCCGCTTATTGATAAGTTTAATCGATTCACTATCGGGTACAAGATTAAAATCGCCAGTCAGAATTATCGGTCCAGATAGAGAATTGATGTACGATGTAATTTGCATACATTGTCGCAATGTATCAGTAGTGCCGTTTTTGTGCTCACGAACGTGGTGTCCGTGGTGGTTGAGTATGTGAACATCCTTGTTATTTATAGGTATTATTGCGTGTTGGAGGTTACGTATATTGTAGTCGTGTTCATCAAAGCTAAAATTTTCTACATAATCTAGATTGGTGAAGATAGTTTCCTGACCTTTCATCGAAAGTTTGCTAATGATTCCATTACCAAAAGAGGCAGTCTTGTCCATATAGCGAAACGACATTACCGGAGAATGGAATAACTGAGTATCATCTGCGTAAGCACTCAGCTGATCTATGGATGTAAAGAAGCCAGAACGACCCTTGATATCAATGATTTCTTGTAGGCAAACAATATCTGGGTTCTCTTCAATCAGTAAATCTCTAACCTGCGCACCTAACCGGCCACCCCACGCATTTAGTTGTACTAGCTTCATCTCTTAAACTCCCGTCGAATCCATTCGTCGAGGCTGTCACCACCACCACCAGCCATACAAACTACCATATCACCGTCATCGAGGTGTTTTCTGATGGCAGATTTCAGCGCGTCATCTCTTTCGCTAGCCTTGGCAAACGATTGATCAGGCAGGTGTGATATCAGTTCTTCTGGCGGTATGATACGTTGTGATGGGTCTTCGCGGGCCAGATAGCTTGGAATCCAGTATAGCTTGTTGGCGCCAGCAAAACAGTCACCGTAGTCGTCAAGCATATAATGTTGCCGGCGGTTGGTGAGTGGTTCATATATAACGACTAATTTTTGGTTCGTTTCTTTGGCAATTTCGAGCGCAACGCTCATCGCGCCACGAATTTTTTCGGGTGTATGAGCGTAATCGCTATAGAGGTTTGGCATTATTTGTTCCATACGGCGCTGTAAACCAGGAAACTTGCCCATCAACCCTGATAGTTTATCCATATCTGGTTCATGTGCGACAAACCCAACTGCCTGCATGGCTAGCCATGCGTCTAGTCGGTTGTATAAACCAGCAAGCTTGATTTGCTGAAAGTCATTTCGGATAACAGAAGAATCAAGAATTTTTATGAACTTCTCTTTAGAAGGGTTGATGTTCAAATAATCCGCATCCTCTTGCCACATTATTATATTTGTTGACTGTGCTATGAAGTCTCTGAAGGCTTGTTGGTAATCCTCGCGTGTCGGAAATATCTCATGGTGATCCCACGTAACGCCGGTCAACAGACTAACATGTGGGTGAAAGGCCAAAAAGTTTCTATCAAACTCATCGCATTCATATATGAAGTACTTTGATCCTTCTTGGTAGTGGCCCATGTCACCAAATGGGATTTTGGCGCCTACCGAATAGCTTACCGGCAGACCAAGTTGTTGAAATAACCAAATTGTCATGGCTGTAGTAGTAGTCTTGCCGTGAGTTCCAGCAATGGCAATTAGCCTTAACCCCTTGTCGGAAATGATTTGGTTGAGTAGTTCGTCGCGCTTGCTAGTTTTGATATTGTTATCTTTGCAAAAAAGTAGTTCCGGGGCATTTGGATTTTCTAGGGGAAGAGCAGAGGTGTATACAAACCAATCAATTGGTTCTTGCCGGTGTCGCTCTTCTATCTGTGTCAACGATTGTCCAATATGAATGTCGGATATACCATGCTTTCTAAGGTAATCGATGTACTGAGAATCTTGTTTGTCAGATCCAGACACGGTGTAACCTGCCTGTTTGGCGATAAGTGCCAACGGGCCAATAGCCGTACCGCCGATGCCAGAAAAAAATATATGCATATCTAAAAGTCTAAAGTTATTTAGCTACATTGTCTACCGAGGTATACTAGTTGCATAATGAATAAGCGCAAACTTCATCATATCTTGGTTGTTATTAGGCCAATCAGCCACTGGTACTTTGTTATTGTCTTTGCGCTTGGAGCATCTGCTGCCGCAATTGCGCTGCGACAGAATAATCTGACGGCAATTCAATTACGTGACAAAGTTTTTCAGGCCGACAAAGAAAATGGAGATACCGAGGCTGCTCTCCAAGAATTACGTGAGTTTACATATAGACATATGAATACCAATCTTGCTAGTGACACCGGTATATATCCACCGATTCAGCTAAAATACACTTATGAAAGACTAGTCGCAGCGGAGCAAAAGCGTGTCGAAGGTGACAACCAGGACGTTTACAATCAGGCGCAGCAATATTGTGAAGCAAATTTTCCCCAGGGTTTGTCCGGGGGTAACCGCCTGCCTTGTATAAAACAGTATATTGATGAGCATGGTGCGCCGGACGCCAAACCTCGCACTATTCCAGATGATTTATATAAGTTTGATTTTGTTGCACCAACATGGTCGCCTGATCTAGCAGGTTGGTCCTTGGTTGTTGCGGGTTTTTCGCTGGTTTTGTTAGCGGCTAGACTTATTGCCCAGGTGTGGATAAAGCACCAACTAGATATATAAACAGCCCCAAGTGAGAGAGGCTGTTTATGTTGTATTTGTTTTGCTATTGAGCTGTTTGGTTTTGTGGTGTCTCTGATTCTTGCTGTTGAGGGGCTTGACTTTGCTGCTGGTTGTTTGTTGTTGGAGTTGATTGTTGACTGTTAGTTTCGCAGTTTTTTTGGCCATTGGGGTTGGACTGTTTGTATGATTCAACTGCTTTGGCTACTTTGCCATCGGCTTCTAAGTTTTCCCAGAATACAACTTGGTCACGGTTAATTAACATTTGGTCTTGTGGCCCGTGAAGTTCGCAACCGAGTTTGACTAGTGAGATATCTTGAGCGGCCTGTTCGCCCTGTTTTGGCTGTACTTGCTGATTTACTCGTAGGTAGTATATATCAGTCAGGCCAACGTATTTATTGTTTAGAGCCCGGATTTTACCAAAATAAACCTGGCCACCATTCAAGAAGACAGCCTGCATTTTGTTGGTTGCAACGTAACGACTCTCGTCATTTTGCCTATAATTCATAATAAAGCCGATAACTGCCACAACAAGCAGAGTGACTGAAAACAGCAATATTACCGAAGTGATGTTTAGAAATGATGAGTGTTTACGACTAGTGCCTTTTGTCTCGTTGGCATGTGATTGCTGCGCTTGAGTGTCGCTTAGGTTTCTGTTGGGCGTTACGGTTTGGCCATCGGCTACTGGTTTACTTGCTTTATTCATAAAGTCCATGATAATCGTTCTTTCGTTGTTAAATTTTCTTTTATTACACCAGATAGTGTAATGCATAAGCGGGTTGTCTTGCAATATTTATAATCATGAAATAACAGAGGTAAGTCAATATATCCAAAGAGGGACTTGCGTATAAAGCTGTTGACAACCTAAAACCTACCAGAGTATGTTAGGGGTACCATTACTAATTACAAGAGGGAGATTTGCAAGCAATGGCTTACAAGCACACAAACTCTAAGGGTGTAACTTACTACTTGAACTCAAAAGCGGTCACGCTACGCGGTGGTAAAGAACAAACTATTTATTATTTCAGTAAGGACGAGCGTCCCGAGGCATCTGACTTACCTGCGGATAAGGTAGTCAAAGAAAACCCACGCAACGGATTTTTGACAGTTAGCAAAAAACAATAATATTCATTCAAAACTCCAAAACACCCTGAGATGATCAGGGTGTTTTTGTTGCGTTTGGTCAAATTCAGGACTAAACTCTATGTTATGGCAAAGAATATTTTAGAGGTTCGTAATCTTACTAAAGCGTATGGCCACAAAAAAGTCGTAAAAGGTATCAGCTTCGAAGTTAAAAAAGGCGAAATATTTGGAATTCTTGGTCCTAATGGTGCCGGCAAGACAACTACCCTGGAAATGATTGAGGCGTTACGACCTATTGACGACGGCACTGCTGTTATTGATGGTATTGATGTATCCAAGGAGCCGTACAGAATTCGAAATATAATTGGTGTACAGCCACAAACTCCAGGCTTTCAGGATAAGACAAAGCTCCATGAGCTAATCCGAATGTTTGCGGCTGCGTATGGAAGAAAAGTAGAGCCAAAGACATTTCTGGATCAAGTAAACCTGGGAGAAAAGACAAATAGCTACGTTGAAGAACTATCTGGGGGTCAAAAACAGCGATTTAGTATTGTGGCAGCCTTAGTGCATGAGCCAAAGGTTTTCTTCCTGGATGAACCAACTACGGGACTGGATCCACAAGCGCGTCGCAACCTATGGGATTTGATTAAAGAAGTTCGAGATCGAGGTATCAGCGTAATACTAACGACTCATTATATGGACGAGGCCGAGATACTGTGCGACAGGATAGCGATTATGGATAAAGGAGAGATCATTGCTTTGGATACGCCAAAGAGACTGATCAAAGATTTGCTTGGACGTGGTTTCAAAAAAGCACAGCATGTTGAACAAGCAAATTTGGAAGATGTGTTTATCGACCTTACCGGCAAGGAGTTGCGAGCATGATAATTAAGCAAAAGTTATATACTGTTTGGGTTTTTTCGACAATAAGTCTAAAGCGTTTGTTTCGTGACAAATTAGCCCTGTTTTTTACATTTCTGTTTCCCCTAATTTTCTTGTTTGTGTTCGGAGCCTTGAATAGAAATAATTCAGTTTCCTTTAATGTTGCCATCATTAGCTCATCAGATTCAGCTATCGCGTCTGACTTCATAAAAAGTGCGAATGACAATAAGATCTTGAAAGTCAATAAAGAAGTCACGGATTTTTCATCAGCAAATCAGTTGATGAGCCGAGGCGAGCTAGATGCAACCATTGAACTTCCAAAGGATTTTGGAGCAGTCAAGAGTAATCAGCCGTCTGGGCAGGCGATTGTGCATTATACCCAAAACAATGAACAAGCCGCACAAACCATAACTTCAATACTTGATGCACAGTTTCAGGCTATGAATTCTGAGATAACTAAAGCACCGAAACCTTTTAGTGTCACCAAAGAGCAGACGAATAAGCATTCACTTAGCGCATTTGACTATACGTTTACTGGCCTTCTGGGTTTTGCGATACTGGGTGCTGGTATTTTTGGACCGATGAATTATTTCCCAGAGCTCAAAAAAATGGGAATTTTGCGCCGGCTTCACACGACTCCATTACGTGTTTGGCAGTACTTTTTATCGGCCATGCTTAGCAATGCGGTAACAGGGTTGTTATCAATAGGTGTGATGTTTGTTGTAGCGCTGGTGGTATTTGACCTAAAAGTTATTGGTAGCTATCTTAGTTTGATTCCTTTTCTGGTATTTGGGATTGTTATGGTTCTTGGCGTTGGCTTGGCTTTGGGTGGTTGGGCAAAGAACGAAAGGCAGGCTGCGCCACTTGGTAATATTGTGGTTTTTCCTATGATGTTTTTGTCCGGAACGTTTTTCCCTAGATTTCTTATGCCTGAATGGCTTCAGAGCCTTACATTTTATATACCACTCACACCTGTAATCGACGGGGCGAGAATGATAATGTCTGAAGGGAAAACATTGCTTGACCTTGGCCCACAGCTTGGGGTTATGGCTATCTGGTTTGTAATTATTTACTCTATTGCTTTTAAGGTTTTCCGGTGGGAATAGACAAGAGCACCATCTATACTTGCTTATATAGAAAACTATTATATAATAATATATATGTTTAACTTTGAGCAATGTAGGCTTTTTGACGGAGAGGATGTCGCTACTTGTCATATTGATAACTTGGAGTTAGCTCATATAACAAGTAGGCGGAGTGATTATCCTGAGAGGAAATTTTCTGACGCAGCCATTGATCAGGGTTGGGGGTGGCGGCAGACAATAACACAAAATGGCATGGAGATAACCAGTGATGTCGCAGGCGATGATATCGTAGACGGATGGACACCTCCGACAAGCGAAGAGCTCGCGAGAGTGAAAGCTATGATTAGTAGTGCTAGAGAATGCTTGCGAGAAAAGAAATTTCGCCAGTTATAATA
>JAGQNK010000027.1 GCA_020428105.1 Candidatus Saccharimonadota bacterium | reverse complement strand
TGGTCGGGGTGAAAGGACTCAAACCTTCGACCTCTCGGTCCCAAACCGAGCGCGCTATCAACTGCGCCACACCCCGGTATGATCTACACGGATGTCTAACGCAGGCAATTATACCTAATAACAGATATAAAATCTAGTCGATGATTTGTTGAATATGCTCTATGGATTGTGCCAAACCATTTTGCCCAACCATAATAAGCACCGCGTTAAACTGATATGGCTTGGATATTTCTAATTGATTGCGATTCACCTGACCATTGCGCCACCGAGAAATAATAATTTCTGTCTTTACCCCTAGACTGGAGTGCAAACTACCGCACATCCCGACATCGGTAATGTGCGCCGTTCCCTTGGGCAAAACCATTGCGTCAGCCGTCGGCACATGCCAGTGGTCACCAACTACCGCTGTTACACGACCGTCCAGATAATATCCGACCACCCGCTTTTCACTACTGAAGTCACCATGGAAGTTCACTATAGTTGCGCTACGGGCAATGTTTCGATTATCTTCTAGGATCCGGTCTATCGTTGCGAGGGAATTCTTCGACTCTACCGGTCTGCCAACGGTTTGTCCGAGTAACGAAATAACAAGAACCCGCCCTGAAGATGTTGCTATATATTTCCAGCCATCACCGGGACAATTAGTCATATTAGCAGGACCAATTACTGGCTGCGACTCATCCTCTAGACTAGGCCTCAGTTCATCCAATTCTGGCGTATGATTGCCACCAGTAAAAAAGTCCACTCCAATGTCTTGAAGTTTTTTCATATCGTCCAAAGACATACCTTTGCCTTCCGTAACGTTTTCGGCCTGAGCAATCACAAGGTCGATGTTATGTGCATGCCTAAGCTCCGGCAAGATAGCCTGCACAGTATCGATACCCGGCTGACCCATGATGTCGCCTATGTACAAAATATTCATGGCTTTTGTCGGTCCTTCAAGTATTGTGGCAAGGGAACGTTAAAACGAACTTCGGATAGATCTCCGATAGATTCATCTGCTGTCATGCCTAAATATTGACTACGGTAAACCGTGTCTACACTGCCGTATTTGGCCTTATTCCAATCAAACCCCAGCTTCTCGGCAACACCCGCAATAGTTTCCTCGTTCGGTCCTTCAATCTCTATGTAGGTATGGGCCCACGGCCATTCATCTAGCACCACCTCCACATCGTTAAGCTTCCATGTCTCTCTTTTGGACTCCTGAAAGCTAAAATCAACTAAACCTATGGCTTTGAATAGCCTTAACGTATCTTCAAACGAACCAACTGTCGTCTCTATCTCATAGGCATACTTTGTTTCTCTGGACTTTTCTTTATAAGTCAAGGTTACCTTGTCGCCCTCGTCACGAATTCTGAGCCTCTGAGATTGATTACTGTTAGAAAACCGTTTGTCTGGAAAATCCAACATTACGCGCCGCATCAGCCGCATTGGATGTTCACAAACAGCACCCAACTCCAGCAACTTTTGCCTAAGTTTGTCGTGGTCGACATATAGGAACTTAACCTCGATTTCATGTTGCATGCTCACACCTCAAACGATTGCCCATCAACCGGCTTGATAAATACTATGTTATGTTCGGCAAAGAATGCCTCTAGCCTGTCGTAAGCACCTCTCCTAGCCACATCATTCCAATGCCAATCATGCACCGGGATTATCTTTTTGGGTATTAGCTTTAGAGCCATACCTGCTGCCTCCGTCATAGCACCCCAGGGCGCAGTTACCGGCAACGCCAATATTTCTCTTGACTCTTCTATGTCGTGTCTATCGCCAGCGATAGTCAGCGCATCAGCAATATGTACTGCAATATTTTCTGGCGAATCCCCAAGCGGTGCAAGCTGAGCATGGCGCTGTCTGGAAAAAATCTTTATCTCCTCAACTGACTCAGAGCATGCTTGTAGCGCTCCTAAGGATTGTAGCCGAACAACAACTTCTGGAGTTGATACAAATTGTACATTTGGAAACTTTTGCAAGATTGTTTGAACAAATGGTTCATAAAAATGATCAAAATGCTCGTGTGTAATGACAACTACATCAAGTTTTTCTAGCTTGTTTATGTCGAAGACCCCCGACTCCCAACTGAACTGACCAGGGTCAACCAAAATATTCTGTGACTCGGTTTCTACCATTAAACAAGAATGGACATATTTGGTAATTTTCATAGACTTTGCCTCGCTCTTTATTTGGCAAATTCTATTGCGCGCGTTTCTCGGATGACATTCACCTTGATTGTACCCGGGTACTGCATGGTGGATTCGATCTTGGTGGCAATATCTCGAGCCAGCTTAATCGCTGTCAGATCGTCAACCTGACCTGGCTTCACGAATACTCGCACTTCACGTCCGGCACTAATTGCATAGGACTTCTCGATACCAGGAAAGCCATTGGCGACATTCTCTAGATCCTTCATACGCTCTGCAAAGTTCTCTGCACTAATATTACGAGCGCCTGGACGAGCAGCACTAATTGCATCCACCACACGGACAACCAGGGCCTCCGTACTAGTCGCCTCAACGTCATCATGATGTTGTTCAGCAGCTAGAGCAACTTCCTCTGGTGCACCATATTTACGAAGCATCTCTCCACTTATATGGTGATGCTTGCCTTCCATTTTGTGAGTCAAAGCCTTACCCAGATCGTGAACCAACGCAGCGTATTTAACAGTCTTGACGTTTGCACCAACTTCTTCGGCAATAATACCGGCTATATGAGCCATTTCTGTAGAGTGCTTCAGAACATTTTGTCCATAACTAGTACGGAATTTTAGCTCACCAAGTAGCTGTAGAACTTCCCTTGGAATGCCAATCACACCAACCTCGCGAGCAGCATCTTCACCAGCACGCATAACGTCTTTGGCAACATTCTTTTGGGCTTTTTCGACAACTTCTTCAATACGACCAGGATGAATGCGCCCGTCTTTCATGAGCATTTCCAAAGCCTGGCGCGCAACCTCGCGACGCACAGGATCAAAGCTACTCAAAATAATCATACCTGGTGTATCATCCACCATAATATCAACGCCTGTTGCGCGCTGCAGAGCTTGGATATTACGACCTTCTTTACCGATGATACGTCCCTTCATCTCCTCGTCCTCGAGCTTAACAGCCGTTACAGTTCGCTCGGCAGTTACCTCGGATGCCATCCTCTCCATTGCCTCAACAATAATTGCACCAGCTTTTTCTTCTGCCAAATCGCGTGCTTCGTTCTGAAGCTTGGTTACTAAGCCAGTAAGATCGTTGCGGATGTCACGCTCGGTCATTTGCATTAGCTTGTCAGCAGCGTCGGCCTTGGTAAGCTTAGCGACTTTCTCTAGCTTTTCTTGCTGCTTGGTACGAATCTCACGTATTTCGTTTTTTAGATCTTCAACCTCTGCTTCATTTTTGCGCAAAGCTTCGGTGCGCTTGTCGATGCTATCAAGCTTCTTGTCCAAGGCCTCCTCACGGTCCAAGAGGCGTTGTTCAATTTCCTTCAGCTCTTTGCGACGCGTGTTCTCGTCTTTCCTCGCCTGATCAGCAAGCTTACCGGCCTCCTCCCTTGCCTCACTCAAAGCCTTTTCGGCTTCTTTTTTAGCCTTTTTTAACTCTTTTTCGGCCGCTTCTTCGGCAGACCCTAGCCTTTTCTTGGTTACAACCTGACTAGCGCCAAAACCAACGCCAGCACCAACAACTGCTAGCAGTAGTGCTACTATTTCCATATTTTTGCCTTTCTATAGATAGTCTAGGTTTTGCTTTTGGGGAACGATCACTATCACTTCATTAGCTCCCTTGCAAAAAATCTAGGTACTCAAAATTTATAAAACGGATTTCTCCCAAAAATACAAAATCCTACTTTCAATATATCATATAAATGCGTGAAAAATGCTATTTCCTAGGCTTCGTGATGTTTGCAGCACTACCGTATTCGGGAGTAATGGAATTTTCATTCTGACCATTTTGTAACGCATCGATTCCTTTGCCCGTCCAATCCGCGCCACTCTGTGCCACGATTGGCACATCCATACTATAAGCCAAGGCATTTGCCACACTCATGCCAATACGCAAGCCCGTAAAACTACCTGGACCCTTATAAACCACTATGCCGCTGATATCACCTAGAGTCTTGTTATTGTCCTCTAAAATAATGGAAATCCTGTGATGAATAGTTTCTGCCAGTTGCCGGTGTGCGTACCAGGATTGATAGGCTACTTTCGTATGACTATCAAATAGCCCAATCTCTGATTCCGGCTTATCTGTCCGTATTGTCAATATCATGCAACATCCTTATCCATATACACCAATCTATCGGGTGCAACACATTCAATATCTCGTTTTTCTTCACCGCTCTTGGTCAGCCGTACGGTCAAACGATCTTCTGGCAAGACATCTGTAACTATCTTTCCCCATTCTATAACCGTCACCACATCCTCTTCATTAAGTATTTCTTGCAATTCATGCTCTATAAGTCCCGCTTCACTCAATCGGTAGAAATCAAAATGGTACAATCGCAAATTTGTGCCTTGGTATACTTTGCTGATCGTAAAGGTTGGGCTAGCAACCCGATCTTGACTGCCAAGACCCCGCGCTAATCCACGCACGAATGTAGTTTTGCCACCACCCAGATCACTTATTAGCTCAATGACCTCGCCACCACGCAACCGACCGGCAAGCTCCTCGGCGAACTTCTCTGTCTCGACAGCGCTATTGGTTGTTATCTTAATACGCATCTGTTTGATTATATTAATACATTCTGTGCTGTCTACCATAAGCCTATAGGCTATACTATGGATATTATGTTGCAACTCAGTGATTCATTACTCAACAAGCAAGTTATGTCCCTTAGGACAGGTGGACCAATTGCTACGGTTATGCAAGCAATCATTAACCCCAACAACCTCAAGGTAGAAGGCTTTTATTGCGAGGACCGCTTCGACAAATCACATCTAGTGTTGCTGACTCAAGATATTCGCGACACCGTACCGCAAGGCTATGCCGTAAACGACCATGAGGTCTTAGCTCATCCCGAAGAACTGATCCGTCTACAAAAAACCATGGAAATCGACTTTCAGCTTATTGGCAAGCGTGTAGTGACAATCAACAAGCAAAAAGTCGGCAAGGTAACCGACTTTGCCACCGAAACAAATACCTTCTACATACAGAAACTATACGTTGGGCAAAGTATCTTCAAGAGCATCAACACGGGTAAGCTCAGTATCGATCGCTCCCAGATATTCGAAACCACCAAGACCAAGATAGTTATTCAGGAAATCCTAAAAGGCCAAAAGACAACGGTTACAGTTGCATCCCCCGCTACCTAGTCTTCGTCCTCTACCAGTCGAGACATGGCTGTTTTAATATCATCATAACTAAAGCCCTGGCGCGACAAATACTGCATTAGCTTGGTTGGTTCTTGATACTTTGTCTGTTTTCTTTTGCGCTGTATGAGTTCCGCAAGCACTTGACGCTCATCCGTACTATCAGCCACCAATACTTCTGAAATAATTTCGTCTGCAATCCGTTTTTGTCGAAGCTCTTGCGTGAGGCGACGTTTACTCGTACTTTTTAGTAAACGCCGATTAGAAACCCACCGCATCGCAAAGTCCAGATCATCTACGTATCCCCCGTTTGCTAGTTTTGCTATGACCCTGTCAATGTCGCTACTGGGCAAGTCTTTGCGACGCAAGTAGTCTCGTAGTTCACCCTCGCTCCTGGGGCGATGAGAAATCAAGTTCAGCGCCCTATCATAGGCCTTGTCCAACATGGCCGAACTCTTCAGCTCGCCTAGCTCCTGCTCGGTCAACTCTTGACCAACGCGAATACCAGACTGCAACAGCTCACTCTGAGAAAAAGAGAAAAGGTATTTTCCATCAACATACACCGAGTAGCGATCTTGGCGCTTGACCTGTTGCTTGATGGACGAGATTTGCATTACCTCCATTCTACCAGATGATTGCTCGCAAATTGACAGTTTAATGTTTTTAAGTTATAATTAGTTTTATGACAAATCCTGCTCGCGTCATCAGCCCAGAATTTCGTGATCTACAGACCGCTATCTACAGATATACGAATGAATTTGGAGAACCGCTTATGCATGGAGAACGCTCGCATATATTAAGTGATTTTTGCCTGCATCATTAAACGGAGTGACAATCGGTAACAGTGTCACAACATCCCAATTTACTGTTGGACAGACTAAACTTGAGGTCACAGTAGATGCATTCAATGAAGCACTAGGTGCTGTGGAGCGAAGCAATGAATTTCCAGATGGAATTTATCTGAACTATACTTTTATCGATACGCTGTGGAACACCGGAGAAGATGAACTTCGGCGCGGTGGTATATTTTATTTGGCCATTAGCCAGCTAGATGAAGGGCATGTGTATGTCACAGGTGAGATTAGGGGAAAGGAATGGAAAGCCTATGATCATGAAGACCGTCATGCCGCAGGCGAATTACTGGCCAGACTAGGAATTACTGAAGATATTACTCTTGGGTATGGCCATAAATTGTCCGACCCTGACGACGGTTACAGACTTATAGATGGCTACTTGGGCAACAGCCAGATACAACGTGTTACTGATTTCATCCTAGAGCTTTCCGCAAACAGCTAACAAGCTCATAAAGACTGAGGATTACCAAAAGTTTATTCTTATCATAATACTTTGTCGGCTCTAAGCTTATCGGTTAGTTGGGGTAAATTAAGCATCCCCGAACTATCGCCTAAATGGTGACCGTTATGAACGGTGATAAATTGACCGTTCAGGTCATGACAAAGTCTCTTTGCATCATCTATATCACAATATGGATCGTTATCACCGTGGACAAAGTAGAAGTGCTGCGCTCTGTTCTTTAGCAATATTGGATCAAACGACCTTACAAAAAGCTTGTCGAATTGACCTTCTTCTACCCAATCTGCGTGCTTTGTCAGCTTTTCATTTAAAAAAGTTCCCACTAAAACTACTGCCTTTACCGGCGGAAACCAATCAGTTGTTAGAAGATTTAGAATTGTAGTCGCCCCAGAAGAATGGCCAACTAACAAATTGTCACTAAAATCCCAACCTGATCTTTGTAAAAACTCTTCGTATATTTGAAAATCAGGCCTATGATTATTTGGCAACAAAGGAGCATAAACTTCGTAATCGACAGACTCCAGCTCACCCCTAAGCCAGGGGAACCATATGCCATCAGGGTCTCCGTCTGTACCGTGTAAAATAACTGCCCTTTTGGTATCCATATCTAATGACCGCTCCTTTATCTCTTGTCTGCTCGCTAGCTTGTTGCCCGAGACTGATCCTTATTGTCCTTCGCTATCCAGCCTGTGTTTGTCCCAAGATAAAATACCGCTTGTCTTTGCTGTAGATTCTGTCGTATTGTTCCGGCTTGCAACATAATTCGTATCGTAGCATTCATTTCGTCCACATCAACCTTGCAGCGCTCTGCCAATTGTTGCATTGTCATTTGTCCATGTTTTGTAAGCAAATAAACGACTCTGTCCTGAATGGTTTCCCCAAGTTCATACTCTTTATATACTTGCTGCCTGGTAGCTGCTTCTTGTTTTTGCGCTCGCCTCACAGAACTTTTTTGCATCAAAATGTAAACCAACCATATCAAGCCACAAATAAACATGAGCGGCAAAACAAATATGTACATTGTGCCACCGCCCGAGCCTCCAAACGCATTACCAAAATCAATAGCAAAACCTATGTAGCCAAGAAAAATAACAATACCGATGGCAACTGGGATAAGCAGCAACCCACCCAAGCCTTTTAGAAATGTTGTGTATGCCTTCATATGCTTTAGTAATACTACCAATTATGCCTAGCGGCAAGTACAGTCTGACATGAAATTGCAGATTGTGGTGGAGCCGGGGAGTTATTCATCTACTCCTTGGCAGTGTCGGCTTTTTCGGCGGCGCGGACTTTATCCTCTATTTCGTCGAGGACTTTTGGATTTTCTTTCAGGTATTCTTTGGTGGCTTCACGGCCCTGGCCGATTTTTGTATCGTTGTATGCAAACCACGCACCAGACTTCTCGACAATTCCACGCTCGGTTGCCAGATCTAGTACATCGCCCGTCTTGGATATACCTTCGTTGTACATGATGTCGAATTCAGCCACACGGAATGGCGGAGCAATCTTGTTTTTTACCACTTTTACACGCGTCCTGTTGCCAATGATATCTTCGCCTTTTTTAATCTGAGAAATACGGCGGATATCCATACGCGCACTGGCGTAAAATTTCAGTGCATTTCCGCCCGTAGTTGTTTCTGGGTTACCGAACATTACACCAATCTTCATACGAATCTGGTTGATAAATATAACTGTCGTCTTGGAGCGCGATATAACACCGGTGAGCTTACGCAAGGCCTGACTCATCAAACGAGCTTGCAAACCAGGCAAACTATCGCCCATATCACCTTCAATTTCCGCCCGTGGCACTAATGCCGCCACAGAGTCTACGACTACCAAATCAACTGCACTAGAGCGCACCAATGTCTCTGCAATCTCCAATGCTTGCTCACCATTGTCCGGCTGGGAAATTAGCAAATTTTCGGTATCTACACCAATACGCTTGGCATACGCAGGGTCCAGCGCATGCTCGGCATCAATGAACGCCGCCGTTCCACCAGCCTTCTGTACGGCTGCAATGGCATGCAGCGTAAGGGTCGTTTTACCCGAACTTTCTGGCCCATAGATCTCGATAATACGACCCTTTGGTAAACCGCCCCCCAATGCAATGTCTAGGCTAAGCGAACCAGTTGGAATAGTCTCGACAGCTGTTTTGTGAGCTTCACCAAGCTTCATAATCGAACCTTTGCCGAACTGCTTTTCAATTGTTTCCATTGCCAAACTTAGCGCCTTTACTTTACCTTCTGGTGCACCTTCGGTTTTTGGTTCTTTCTTGGTTGCCATATAGTCTACTTACCCCTTTTGCCACCCATTTATTACACTTCTCTTACTCAGTAATTATAGCAAATCTATATCGCCTCTTTAAAATGCTCATGTCTTTCATATATAATATTGATAATTATGCGCATATCAGACTCGTTGGTGGAAAAGTTGCTTGTGGCATCGGAAAAAGTATCGTCAGAGAAAATTGCCGAACTTAAAGAACATGCCAAAACGGAGAAGCGCCCACTACAGGACCTGAGCATAACTGATGGTGTAATTTCTGAAAAAGCCCTGACTAAACTTTATGCTGCCGAGATAGATATTCCATTCACCGAAATCAATCCCAAGGAAATCAAGCGCGAAGTCCTGAAGCTAGTCCCAGAACGAATCGCCAAGCAATATGGCGTAGCATTGTTTGGAGTTGAAGATGACGGCACCAAACTGCTGGCTATGGAGGACCCGGACGACATTCAAGCGGTAAACTTTCTACAGAAACAGCTTGGTGATCAGCTCAAAGTCTTTGTTGCCACGTCGACAGATATACGGTCTGCATTAGATCTGTATCGAGGCAATATCAGTAACGAACTTACTCAGGTAGTATCTGCCGGTGATTCAGACGAAGCACCAGAGGAGGAGGTTAGTGAAGAAGACTTAGCCGAAGACTCGCCAATCGCCCAAACCGTCAACCTGCTCATAGAATACGCTATTCGTTCAAGCGCAAGCGATATCCACATTGAACCACGCGACAACCACATCAGTGTCCGCTACCGGGTAGATGGTATCCTAAAGGAAGCCAACAAGCTGCCCAAAAAAGCCCACAGTGCATTGGTTTCACGTATCAAAATTCTTTCCAACCTCAAGCTAGACGAGCGCCGCGTCCCACAAGATGGTCGTTTCAAGATTCAGATTGGCTCTAGTGTGTATGCCCTTAGGGTTTCTACTCTGCCGATTAGCGAAGGTGAGAAAATCGTCATGCGAATACTTAGCGAGTCGTCGGAAGCTCTATCGCTCGAGACATTAGGTTACTGGGGAAAGTCACTAGACAATATCAACGAAGCTATCTCTCAACCACACGGCATGATCCTAGTTACAGGCCCAACCGGCTCTGGCAAATCAACTAGCCTCTTTAGTGTGCTTAGCAAGCTCAATAAACCCAGCGTCAACATATCAACTATTGAAGACCCTGTAGAATACAAAATTCCTGGTGCCAATCAAACCCAAGTAAATTCAATTGCTGGCATGACATTTGCGAGTGGATTGCGTGCCCTACTACGCCAAGACCCCAATATCATAATGGTGGGAGAAATACGTGACGTCGAAACTGCTAGCCTTGCAGTACAAGCCGCCCTGACGGGACACTTAGTTTTTGCAACACTGCACACAAACGATGCAGCAACCTGCCTACCCCGACTTTTGGACATGGGCATTGAACCATTCCTGATTGCCAGTACCGTTCGTGCGGTAGTCGGACAGCGTTTAGTCAGGCGTCTATGTATTGAGTGTCGAGAAGAATTTACCCCAGATACCAATGTCCTAAAAAAGATTGATCAAATATTCAAAATCAGCAATAGCTCAGTTATGTCGTCTCTGCATGAGCTCGAACAACAAGCACTTGATGGCGGAATAGGCGTTTCCCAAGACGCCAAATCAAAGGCCAATGTTCTCAGCACGACCGCATCCAAGATTACTCGCCTTTGGAAGCCACACGACAACGGCTGTGAAGCTTGCAACCAAACAGGCTACAAAGGACGTGTTGGTATTTACGAAGTACTAGCCAATTCTCAAAACATTCAGAAAATGATCGTCGCCAGCTCCACGAGCGGAGAAATCGCAAATCAGGCGATCAAGGAAGGCATGACCACTATGCAATTAGACGGGTTCATCAAAGCACTTAGAGGCCAGACCACGATCGAAGAACTACTAAGAGTAACTGCTACCAAAGAAGGCTAGGAGTCATCGTGCCAGGGTTTAAATACACAGCCAATAACAAATCAAACAAAATGGTCGATGGCTTCATCGAAGCAAAGGATAAAGAAACAGCAATCGAAGCACTTAAAAAGCAGGGCTACAAGCCACTTGTTGTATCCGAGTCTAAGAGCTTCAATATTGATATCCTGTCTAGCAAAAAAGTCAAGACAAAAGACATCGCGATTTTTACCCGGCAGCTATCGACCATGATATCTGCCGGCGTGCCACTCAACAGGGCTTTCATTACACTACAGCAACAAACCGATAACAAATACTTTAAAACAGTCATAGGTGATGTTGGCAAACAAATAGAAGGCGGTGCCAGCATCGGAGACGCACTTAGCAAGTACCCGAAAGTCTTTAGTGACATTTTTATTAACATGGTTGTTGCCGGAGAAGCTGGTGGCATTTTGGATGACATCTTAAAACGCCTAGCTACCCAGCTCGAAAAAAGCGAATCTATCCGCAAGAAGATTAAAAGTGCCACAACATACCCAAAGGTCGTATTTGGGCTAACGATTGGTGCGTTCATGATAATCATGAATGTCATCGTGCCGAAGATAACAGCAATGTTGTTTGAACTAGGTGGGCCGGATGCCAAGCTCCCTATGCTAACACGCGTCATGATATCTATAAGTAATTTCTCAAAGAGCTATGCTATACCAATTGTTATCGTATTGGCGGTAGCGGTCTTTTTCGTCAGAAAGTATCTCAACACGCCCGGCGGAAAATACAAATATCACCGACTGTTATTGATGACACCAATTCTAAAAAATGTAATCATCAAGATCGCAATCGCCAGATTTGCCCGAACGTTCTCTAGCTTGATGAGTGCTGGGGTCTCCGTGAATAAAGCTTTACGCGTCACCGCCGGCAGTATGGGCAATAAAGTCCTAGAAAAAGAACTTCTTGACGCAGCAGTAGATGTTGAATCCGGCAAACAACTCTCGGACTCCCTATCGAAAAGTCATCACTATCCGCCTATTGTTCCCCAGATGATTACCATCGGTGAGGAGACAGGGCAGATTGATAAAATCCTCGTTAGGATCGCAGATTTCTACGAAGAAGAAGTTGATGCAACCATAGAAGGACTTAGCTCACTCTTAGAGCCTCTAATGATAGTTGTCCTAGGAGGTATGGTTGGCCTAGTAGCCGCAAGTGTTATGGCACCACTAAGCTCTCTGACAAACAGCTTAGCAAAATAAATCTGTCGTTTTGTTGACATTGCAATCATAAGCGTTATATCATCTGTGTATGTAATAACTAAAAGCATTGTTAAGGAGTGGTAATAAAAATGCAAAAGCTAAAGCAAAAAGGTTTCACTATCATCGAACTGATGATCGTAATCCTTGTGATTGGTATTTTGGCGACAATCGGTTTCGTGGCATACGGTAATGTTACAAAGAGCGCACGTGACTCGGACAGACAAGCGGACGCAAGCGCAATTGCGAAAAAAGCTGAGGAATATCACGCGGCAAATGGCGAATATCCAAGTAATGCAGCTGCTATTACAGGCATGGAAGGGATCGACAGCAAGGTGACGACCAGTCCTAGTGGCAATGCACTACAAGATGGTGGTACAACCATTAGCTCATGTACATCTGTTCCAAACAGCAAGGCGAATGACCACTACTGTTATGCGGTAACAGCTGACCAGTCACAAATGTCAGTTGGCTACTGGGATGAATCATCCGGTGTTGCAACATACATTACTGGTGTAAACAACTAGTACCGTTGCTAAAACTAAAAACGGCCCAAGTGGGTCGTTTTTAGTTTTAAGCTTAAGCTTGATATAATTTACCCATCAATCAAGATATACAAATGGGCATCATTAAGCTACATACACCAAACAACAAAGGATTCACTACAATTGAAATTCTTGTCTCGAGCCTAGTAATAGCTATTTTGTCCATATCTTTGCTGAGTGCTTTTGTTTCACTAAACTCAACTGCACTATTTTCAAAACGTAAATTGATTGGCACCGAATTGGCGACAAACCAGTTGGAGTATCTAAAATCACTGCCCTACGATGATCTTGCCGTAGTCGGTGGCGCAATACCACATGCTTCGCCATTACCAAACTCGAAGACCGTCACAATCGACAACACAAACTATGAAATCACCACTGCCATCAACTACATCGATGACGCATTCGATGGTTGCGCAAGCTATGCAACCCCAGAGCTTAAAAGTCAGATTTGCAGAAACCTTCCAGAGCCAGGAGGATCACCGACGGACACAAACCCTGCGGATTATAAAATAGTCAATGTCAAAGCGTCTGTAAATGGCAAGAAAGTTGCCGAGCTAGATACCAGCATAGCCGCCAGAGTGGCAGAAACAGACAGTAACACAGGATCGCTTACCGTTACGGTTATAGACTCATCGGGAAATCCTGTTTCTGGTGCAAATGTAAATGTAGTGAATACAAACTTAAACCCTGACATAAATGTAAATGACAATACCGACATTAATGGGGTGGCGATATTTTATGGCTTACCGCCTGATTCTAGTAACAACTACATCGCAACAGCCAGCAAGTCTGATTATTCCAGCCTGGCAACAATATCTCCGGCAGGCAGCCTTGCCCCGAACTTCCCTAGCCAAAATATCATTGTTCAACAATCATCATCAGTGACTCTAACCATCGATCCCATGGGTCAATACAGCTTATTGAGTGAAGTCGTGGACACAGGCGGTAGCCCCCTATCTGGCGCAACAATCTACGTTAAAGGCGGTCAGAAGAAATACAGTAACAGTAGCGATACAAGCTATTATTTTGATAATGTAACTCCGAGTGACGTCAGGCCAACTTCCGACACGAATGGAAATTTTGTGCTAGAAAACCTAACTCCTAGCGGATACTTATTTTGCGGCGACAGCGGTGGAACAAATTGTGCAATCGGTGGGACAACTTACTACCTAGCCGCCGCCATTCCTTACGCCGGGTCTAACCAGTTCGGACCTATATCAATCCCTTCATATTCGGTAGCAAGCCCTCCATCACCAACATTTCCATTTAGCGGGCATAGCTACTACCAAAAAGCCCGCCTCATGCTTACGACAAACGCAAACTTTCCACGTATATTCACCGTCACCAATGGTACAGCACTCAAGTCTTCTGGTACACACAGCTTCACAATTAAGGGTACTAACCTCCCTTGCGATACAAGTAATCCATCGCTTTGCGGTACAACCGTTGTAGTCAAAAACTCTGGTGGCAATATGACCGCTAGCTGCACTGGCACGAACTCGGAACTTCAATGCAACATCTCTCTCGCATCAGCAAATATCGAACAGTCGAATTTTACGATAACTGCTAATGGCTACACACTAGACATACCTAACGGCACTGGGATGCTAGGAGGTATCAATGTATCGCCTTGATAGTAAAGGATTTACCCTGTTTGAACTAATTGTCGTTATGATGGTGAGTAGTTTTTTGTTGATTAGTTTGTTTGGTTTTACTTCAAGATCAATAAATAGCTTCATGAAGATGCAAGCCGAAGGATTGGCAAGGAGCAAACTAGCAGACGGTGTTTTCCGTGTATCGCAGGTGTTGCGGAGCAGTAATTTTGTAGAAGAGGCCAATGCAGACTCTTTTACTGCATACGCATATTTTGCCCCTCAGGACTTATACACATCCAAAATCAGATACTATCTAAGCCCGTCGCAAGACCAGTTGCTGGCAGACGTTACCCCGATGACAGCTGATTACCCTGTTGGTACGCTGCTTACAGGCCAGCAAAAAACAGTAGTTATTATTGATAAGTTTTACAAAAGAAGTAGCTATCCAACCTTCCAGTATTTCACCTCAACCAATGCCGAGCTCAGTGCACCCGTCAGCAGTATGGACTCCATAGACAATATCACAGTCAACCTCTACACAAAGGTCTATCAGGCTACTGATGAATATAAATCCAGTACTCTCACAGTTAATATGCGAAATAGGAAGTCAAACTTATGAACACACATCATTCTGACGGTCATGTACTTACATGGGTCATGGGGTTCTTGACGGCTATATCAATAATCATGATTGCGACACTAAGCGTTTTGGGCCTGCTTCTTTCTGATGCAACTAGAGTAAGCAAGAAACAATTAGCGTTAAATATTGCAGATGCTGGAGTTAATTATTATCTATGGCACATGAGTCATGCAGGTGCAGATTTCCAGGACGGAAACACGGGCGGCACTCCAATATCAACTGGTGAATTTACTGGTTTTTATGGCCCATATACCCATAGCTACAAAAACAATGACGGTGAAGACGTAGGTCAATACACTCTCTATATTAAACCGAAGTCGATTGGTTCTACTGTCGCTATTGTACGCTCTGTCGGAGAAGCAACAGGATCAAGTGCTCGTAGAACGGTAGAAGCCGAGATTGGAGCACCCTCTTTTGCCAGTTATGGACTAGTTGGCGATGAAGCAATTTGGTTTGGCTCAACAGAAACCGCAAATGGCCCAACCCATTCAAATGTAGGCATTCGTATGGATGGTGTAAACAATGGCAATGTATCAAGCGCCAATGGTACATACGTACCACCTTATTCTTTAGGAGGGGACGGCGGTACGCATAATGGAGTTTGGTGTAATGCAGGATCCAACTGTGCTTCTCGCAATACCACAAAGAACAACGGTACATGGCAGTATCCGGTTCCTGCCGTAGATTTCAACTCCTTGACAGGTGAAATATGCAACCTCAAAAAGCAAGCATTTCTAGCCGACCCTAGCACCTCGGCGCTTGCTAGTAGCCCCACGGCATGTAGCAACGTAAGCGCCGGGCGTACCGGTGCATACATCCCACGTTACGCTTCTGGGTTCAATACTAGGCGTGGCTACCTGATAGAGCTAAACTCCAATGGAACATACAACTTATACCGTGTTTCGAACGAAAATTATTGGTATAGCAATAACAATAACTACTTAGATAGCTGGCAATCAGCCTTGTCCGAAACATTAGTACAGAGCAACATATCCATACCCGCCGATGGAGTAATATTTGTAGAGGACAACGTATGGATACGTTCAAACCCGGTCTTTGATGGCAGGGTCACTATAGCCTCTGGTCGTCTT
>JAGQNK010000003.1 GCA_020428105.1 Candidatus Saccharimonadota bacterium | reverse complement strand
CCCCCAATACTGGGTTGGGGGGAAGATGGTAAAATAGAGTCTATGCGTTTTGGTAGTAACAAATCCAAAAAATATAACTTAGACTTTAAGAAAGCTAAAGTTAGCAGCAAAACAACTGTACTAATCGTTACATGTGTAGTTTTAGTAGTGGCCGTAGGTACTTTGGTGGTACTAAAGAATCACAATGTTCCTAGTAAAGAACCAGCCAAGACACCGGTTGTAACGTACTCCACTGATAAGCCCGACGAGAAAGCGCCGGACGAACAATACAAATGGATTGGTGGTGCAACCGACCCGAAGAAGATCAAAATAAGTAGTATTGGCGTTGATGCCTTTGTACAGAATGTTGGAGTTGATCAAAATAAGCAGATTGCAGTACCTAACAATGTTCATTTAGCGGGTTGGTTTGTGGATTCTGTTATCCCTGGTAATACAGGATTGAGTATTATTGATGGCCATGTTGACGGCGCAACGCAACCAAACGCGGTATTTAGGAATTTGCCTAAAGTTAAGTCCGGCGATACTGTAGATATTGAAATGGGTGATGGGAGTATAAAAACTTACGAGGTATTTGATATAAAGACCATCAAGACAGAAGATGCTCCAAGTGTACTGTACAGCCAAGATATCAAAGTCAGCAAACAGCTTAATTTGATTACATGTATCGGTACTTTTGATCGAACTAGTCATTCCTACGACCAGCGGGTGATAGTAAAGGCAAAATCAAAGAACTGAAGTTGGTAGCATTCTGGGGCCGGGTGCTTGCAAACAAAAAGCATAACCGGGTACACTAGTAACAAGTATGACACAAACAACACAGAAGGCTCCTAATGTGCCAATAACTCAATTCAAGCGAACAAAAACTATCGCTACTATTGGCCCATCGACTATGAGTTATGAATCAGTGCTGCAACTAATAAAGGCGGGGGCAAACGGGCTTCGGTTGAATTTTAGCCATGGCAATCATGAAGAAAAGGCAGAGCAGATAAAATGGGTACGAAGCGCCAGCCAGGAGTATGGTAAGCCTGTTGCAATCATCCAGGATTTACAAGGTCCAAAAATTAGGTTAGGTGACTTTGAGGGCATTATAAATGTCAGTACTGGTCAAGCACTGATGTTCCGCTATAAATCTGACTTCCAGACTACTGGTTGTATACCGATACAATACGACTTGAGTAAAAAGGTAAAAAGAGGTGAGCGACTGTATTTGTATGACGGCAAGGTCCGTGCAACGGTTACCAGTGTATCGCAGGACGGAACGGTACATGCTAGAGCAGAAAATGACGGTATTCTCATTAAACGCAAAGGAATGAACTTGCCAGACACTGACTTTGCTGGTGATGTTATTACGCAAAAGGATAAAAAGGATATTGCCTTTGGATCTAAGCACGACATTGATTGGGTGGCAATGAGTTTCGTGCAGACCGAAGACGACATTCGGACATTGCGTCGTATGCTGAAGAACCTCGGTAGTGATGCAAAAATTATGGCCAAGATAGAAACCAAAGCCGCTATTGACAATCTGGATGAAATTATCCAGGCAGCTGATGGAGTTATGGTAGCCAGAGGAGACCTAGCAGTTGAGACTGCTCCGGAGTCGGTGCCTATTTTGCAACGAAAGATTATAGGGCTCGGGTTGCGTTACGGCAAGCCAACTGTTGTAGCCACTCAGATGTTGGCGAGCATGACGGAGATGCCGGAACCTACTAGGGCTGAAGTTTCGGATGTAGCGACAGCTGTTATCGTTGGTGCAGATTGTGTAATGCTAAGCGACGAAACTGCCAACGGTCAGTATCCTATTGAGGCAGTAAAAGTCATGAAACGCATCATTATGTATACGCAGAGTAACCTACCGGTCAAGGCAGTGTTTCCATACGAGCGCGAAGGCTTAACCAGCCGTCAGGAGGCGATCTGCACAACGATTATGAGTCTTGCCGAAAGTGTTGGCGCAAAGGCAATAGTAGCCGAGACCAAGTCTGGCATTACAGCATTGCAAATAGCCGCTAGGCGACCTGAATCTCCGGTGATTGCTGTGACATCTGTGCCACGCGTTGCACAACAATTAGCTATTAGTTATGGAACCAAGAGTTTCGTTCGACCGGATAGTAAATATGCCGCTACAAAGCTTACCGACTGGATGCTAAAGACTAAGATTTTGCACAAAGGCGACATAATTGTGTCGGCGTCTGGTATGTACCCTGGTGTTGTAGGTACGACTGATACGATTAAAGTTCGTGTATTGGAGTAGGTGGTGATATGAAGCAGGGGGCGGGTTTTCGAAAAAAAACGATACGTGACATTAAGCTAAACAATAAGACCGTGTTGGTGCGCGTGGACTTCAATGTGCCTATCGAAAGCGGTAAGATTACAGATGATTACAGAATACGGAAATCTATTCCGACAATCGAATATTTGTTATCGAAAAAATGTAAGATTATTCTATGTTCACATCTGGGTAGGCCAAAGAGCTATAATGACAGAGAGCTGTCTCTATCTGCATGTGCTAAACGCTTGGGGAGATTGTTAGGTAAGGATGTCTGTTTTACAGAAAGTAGCGTAGGCCCAGATGCCGCTAGCGCTGCACGGAGCTTGAAGCAAGGTGAGATTCTGCTGCTTGAAAACCTACGATTTAACAGGGAGGAAGAGGCAAATAATAGCACCTTCGCTAAGAGTTTAGCCGCATTGGCTGATGTTTTTGTGCAAGATGCTTTTGGAGTGGTGCATCGAGCGCATGCTTCAACGGATGCCGTTACGCGTTATTTGCCTAGTGTTGCGGGTTTATTACTAGAAAAAGAAGTAACAACAATTTCTGCTGTGATGAATAATCCTGACAGGCCTCTAATGGCAATTATTGGTGGAGCGAAAATATCTGACAAAATTGATATTCTTAATCGCTTTGTTGAGATTGCAGATGTCGTGGTGGTCGGTGGAGCGATGGCAAATACGTTTTTGCTGGCTCAGGATATCAAAATCGGCAAAAGTTTGGCTTTAGACGAAGAAATTCCTCTAGCAGAAGAGATTATCGAAAAGGCACAGGCGAAGTCCAGGAAACAGCGGTTTACCTTCTATGTACCACAAGACGGTGTGGTGGCAACGAAAATAGACTCTCATGCGAAGACGCGAATTGTTGATTGGGATGCGCATGTCATTGCGAATATAGAAAGCTATCCCCTTAGACCACCACGCCGATCTGGCGAGGTTTTGGCAGACGAAATGATTTTGGATATTGGACCGTTTTCGGGTGCATTTATTGCCGGCAGTATGCAATTGGCTAACACTGTAGTTTGGAATGGTACGATGGGCGTGACTGAGACAAACGGAGTTCAGGGGCCGGTTGGGCCATTTGCTCATGGCACGGATATGATTGTTGATGCAATGCTTGGTGAATATGGACACAAGCCATTTACTGTGGTTGGCGGTGGAGACACGGTCGGCTATATCGAGGAACATGGTCTAGTAGACAATTTCGGACATGTGTCTACTGGTGGCGGTGCTAGTATGGAGCTGATGAGTGGCAAGAAACTGCCCGGAGTTGAAGCATTACTTGATAAATAATGATACAATTACAACAAACATAAGCGAAAAGAAATATATGACAATCACATCAAACCCACACAGAACACTAGTCGTAGGCAACTGGAAGCTGCATCTAAATACTTCTCAGGCAAGCTTGCTACTACATAGACTGCAGGAGCGCATCAAGATTTATCGTGACATCGAGGTTGTAATTGCACCCAGCATGTTGGTTTTGCAGCCTTTGAGTGTACAGATAGACCGACGGAAATTTCGCTTGGCAGCGCAGAATGCATTTCACAAAGACACTGGAGCATACACCGGTGAAGTAAGCTTCGCCATGCTACAAGATATAGTTCATTATGCGATTATTGGTCATTCAGAGCGGCGTATATACTTCAATGAATCCCTGGAAATGATAAGGGAAAAGGTAGCATCGGCCGTACGAAACGGAATCACACCTATTTTGTGCGTTGGCGAGACCAAGCAAGAAAATCGAGCTGGCGAGACCAAGCAGGTGCTTCATGATCAAATAACCACGGCGTTAGCGGATCTTACCTCAACAGAGGTAAAAAAGATTGTTATTGCCTACGAGCCGGTATGGGCTATAAGTACATTTGGCGGAGAGTTGGCAAAACCAGATGATGTTCAGAAACGTATGGATTTTATTCGTAAGCAGATACTAGATTTGTATGGTAAAAGAGTAGCGGACACGGTGCGTATTCTTTACGGAGGTAGTGTCGACCAAGATATTGCCGGAGGCTACCTCTCGATAGAGGGATGTGACGGTGTATTGGTCGGTGGTGCAAGTACAAACTATCAGAAGTTTTCGGGCATTGTGGACACTGCGTATAGGTTGCGCTACGGAGGAGGTAATTAGTAATGGCCGACAGTAAGTCTTCCAAAAAACAATCACTTTTGACGGATGTTGCAAAACCGGGCAAGACAGCGCCTTCGGCATCCTCTAGGCCAATAATTGTTGGACATAAGCCAAGCATTCAAGATCCTATGGTAAATGATGAAAGTACAGTATCCGAGGAGCTGAGGGTTGATGTCAAGCGCACTGTACCGAAAGTAGTGGAACCATTAAGTTCTGGTTCAGAGCAAAAACAAGTAGCCATAGAAGCCTCCGAGAAAGTCGGAGCCAGCGATACAACAGACACAGAGACTGATAGGACTCAACTCAGCCCAGAGACCGACAATAAATCCGGTAAAGCCGTAGCAGAGCCGGCAACTAATACAGATTCTACTTCTACTGCAACTGTTGATGCCGTCATCGGCCAAGCAGTGAAAGACAAAGATAAAGATAAGCAAGCAGAAAAAAAAGCCGATGAGCTCGCAAAACGCGAAGAGGAAGTCCAGAAACTCATCGAGAGCAAGAAGTATTTTGTGAATATTGAGCAATCTACCAGGAAAAAGAGAAAAAATCTTTGGCTATTCTTGATAATCTTCATTTTATTATTGGTTGGTACGTATCTCGCCGTTGATGCACAGGTAGTGAAGAACAATATCAAGCTTCCGTTCGAAGTATTTAAAGAAGTGCAAACAGCGAAAAGTACACCAATTGTCACTCAACCGTCATCTATCAAGAACGATGCGGATAAAGAGAACAGCACAAAGAATAATCAGAAGGGTTCGTTTGAGGGTGAGGTTGTAGAATCCGTAAACAAGAAATTCAACATAAAGATTCCTAATGGTTGGCAGATGGTGAATCTTACTGATTCTGACGGATTGTATCCGGCAGATTTCGATTCGTCCGATTCGCTGGAGTACGATGTGTCGAAGAAACCTGTGATTAAACAGCAGCCAGCAATAGGCACTGACGCCCCTATTCGGTTCTCTATTAACTATCTTGAAGCAGGACAGGAAAATGGGTTTCTAAACGAGCAAATGACCAAAACTGTATTTGCGCTAGATGATGGCACAAAGGGCGTTCGTTATTATTACCAAGAACCGCTAAAAGACGCTGAAGGACCTGGCGCTTATCCAGGTGAAAAACAGTATATCTATGAATTCGAGTCTAGTGATGACGGTAAAGTTGTAGTGGTTTATCGTATTCTTGAAAAGAACAAATACAATTTTGCTAACGAATTACCAAAGAGCGATCCAGATCGTCTAGAATTAATAGAAAAAGTTATCAAGACTCTCAAGATTAACTAACAACAGATTTTACGAACCCTACTTGCTACAATAAAGTGATGCAAAATGATCTTCTGATGGGCTTAAATTCAGAACAGCGTCGAGCTGTGGAATGTACCGACGGACCGTTGTTGATTTTGGCGGGGGCAGGATCCGGCAAGACCAAGACTCTAACACATCGAATAGCACATATCATCGCTACCTATAGAGCTACGCCATACAATATTTTGGCGGTGACTTTCACGAACAAGGCCGCCAAAGAAATGCGTGAGCGAGTTGCTGGACTACTTGGTCAGAGTGCTGATAACCGCTCCTTCATGCCCTATATGGGTACATTTCATAGCATTTGTGTGCGATTGCTGCGCCAAGATGGTGAACATATCGGCATACCTACGAACTTTGTAATCTTTGATGAAGCTGATCGCCTGAGTGCCGTCAAGCAAGCCTGTAAATTGGCTATGATTGACGAAAAGAGTTACCCCCCTCGGACGCTGGCCAGTATTATAAGCAACGCCAAGAATGAACTACTGACCCCGCATGAATATCTAGGGGTCGCCAGTGGTCCAACGCAGCGTGTAGCAGCCACAATTTTCCCTATTTACCAGAAATCTCTGAAGGGCAATAATGCTCTGGACTTTGATGATCTGATATCTAGAACTGTAAACTTACTGCAAACACAAATGGAAATTCGTCATAAGTGGCAAGAGCAGTTCAAGTACATAATGATCGATGAGTATCAGGACACGAATGCTGCACAGTATAAGCTCGTAAAGTTACTCACGAATGACGACAAGAACATTGCTGTTGTCGGCGATGACTGGCAATCAATCTATAGCTGGCGGGGGGCGGACTTTCGTAATATTCTGAATTTCGAGAAAGATTATCCAGATGTGACTATTATCAAGCTTGAGCAAAATTACCGAAGCACTCAGGCTATTTTGGAGGCGGCACATAAGGTCATTACCAAAAACCACGAACGCTCCGACAAGAAACTTTGGACAGACAGCGGTCGAGGTAGCGAGATTGGTGTGTTGCAGGTTGCCAACGAGCGAGCAGAAGGTGAGTCGATAACAAGGCGTATCAAAAATGCTGTAGACGCCAGACTCCGAAGCTACAGCGATTTTGCTGTGCTGTATCGCACTAACGCTCAGTCGCGAAGCATCGAAGAGGCCTTAATTCGTTATGGTGTGCCGTATAGAATTGTTGGTGGTCAGCGCTTCTACGATCGCAAAGAGATCAAAGACATCATGGCGTACCTCCGGCTGATTTACCAACCAGAAGATCAAATAAGCTTTGAGCGAATTGTAAATGTGCCTACGCGGGGGATTGGAGCTAAATCGGTACAAAACTTTACTTTTTGGAAAGAGAGCAGTGGTATGAATTTGCAGCAAGCACTTGCTGCGGTCAGGGACCACTCGAGC
Organism: Candidatus Saccharimonadota bacterium; assembly: GCA_020428105.1. Taxonomy (GTDB): domain Bacteria; phylum Patescibacteriota; class Saccharimonadia; order Saccharimonadales; family JAGQNK01; genus JAGQNK01. The sequence goes on along the minus strand of JAGQNK010000003.1, from coordinate 14,930 downwards.
TTGACGGGCAAGGCTAGGAAAAGTCTGCACGAGCTTGGCGACATACTGAGTAGCTTGCGTGAGATGTCGGTCGATACGTCACTGCCGGTGTTGTTGGATAGTTTATTGCGGAGAATAGATTATTTTGCGTATATAAACGATGGAACTCCTCAAGGCGAATCACGTGCCGAGAACGTTCGAGAGTTAGTAAGTGTCACACAGAGTTATCAGGACCTAGGTCTGACTGGTTTTTTAGAGGAAATGGCGCTGATTAGTGATTTGGATTCGGCCGAGTTTGGTAACAACGCTGTAACACTGATGACTATTCATGCCGCCAAGGGGCTGGAATTCCCGGTAGTATTTATGGCAGGTCTAGAGGAAACCATCTTTCCGCATTCTAGGGCACTGTATGAGCAGGCTGAAATGGAGGAAGAGCGCCGATTGTGCTATGTGGCTATGACTAGGGCTCGAGAGGAGCTATACATGAGCTACGCTACTTCTCGTATGCTGTATGGCGGCGTACAGCATAACCCGCCGTCTCGATTTTTGAGTGAATTTGACTCACAGGTACAGACGGACAGCATTAGCTTAGGGGGCGGCATGTGGCAGGATACCTTTGACCAGCCTAGCTATGATGATTTGCCAACAACTGTCGTAGACAAACCACGTTATATAGCTGAATTGACCGAAGGTGATAGTGTGGCACATGATGTTTTTGGCCAAGGTACTGTCATGGAGCTAGATGGCGACAATGTAGTTGTGTATTTTAAGGGCAAAGGTGCAAAGAAGTTGAACATCTCATTTGCGCCTCTTCAAAAACTATGATTACAAAGATATGGAATATTTGTGGACGAATTGCGTTTTGGCTGAGCTGGCCGCTACTCGCAATGTATTTGAACGATAGTAGTCGGACGCGTATTTTGGTTACTTGCGGGGAAGAAGTTTTGTTGGTGCGAAGTTGGCTGGGCAACGGCCAATGGGGCTTGCCGGGTGGTGGCATGCACCGTAGTGAGCAACCGGAGCAAGGTGCGATTAGAGAACTACTCGAAGAAACAGGCATTCATGCACAAACACAGGATCTGAAGTTTTTATTTGCCAAGGACTCTACCTACGACAAGGGACCAAATTTTAAGGTTTATGCATATCATCTGGTGTTGCCGACAAAGCCAAAACTAACGAAACAGAAGTTCGAGATCTCACACCTTATGTGGATTAATATTGCCGAGCTGTCTATGAATGCCAATACAGACGAAGAGGTACGTAGTCTAATCGAGGCCAGTCATTTAACGTAACGCTGTATACTAATATTATCGACCAGTTGTTTTTAGCGTATAAAGAGGAATAATTTGTGGTAAAACTAGATTTTGAGTGGAAAGATGATGGTCAATATCACCAGTACTGCGAAAAATGTCACGCAGAGACGATTTCTCGTGTTAAAGACGGTGAAAGAACTCAGTATGCCTGCAGTTCATGCAATGGGCGTTACGACAGATCGATAGTTGTTGATCCAGGTCTTGTTTGGTGGGTGGACGAAGAACAAAACTATTGGCACGAGAGTGCCGGGGTTTTTATTCGTAATGATAATAGTGAATTTTTGTTTTTTGATAGGATAATATTTCCGTTTTCGCTAACCATACCTTCCGGTCATGTTGACAAGGGCGAAGATGCTATGACTGCAGCCAAGCGAGAGGTAAGTGAAGAGGTTGGATTAACGGTTGAAAATATCAGGGAAGTAGCAGTGGCAGATGTATGGGGTGATCAATGCCGCCGGGGGGCAGATGTACATCGCTGGCATGCTTTTGTCGCCGACTTGCCCAGCGATGCAGGAATTTCTCTTAATCATGAAGGTCTTAACCCGCAATGGAAGACTCTAGACGAGGCCATTGCGTCTGATATCATCACGCCCGTGCGCTACATGATTGACAATTACAAGCAACAGATTCTAGCTGGCTAAGTCCGTGGTTCTGATGTCTGCTTACTCTTGAGAGCTAAAGAAATTAGAGAATGGGCTATAGGGAAAACTCTTTCCTGCGCAATCTGCTTACCAGTCTTTGTGTCTGAATCTTCATAGAAACCACTGGTGTCGAGCGTGACATCAAATTCGCTGTGGTCTCGAAACAAATCGAAGTCATACAACCGTAAAAAAAGATCCCTAGTGTACGAGTCCTTGTCTCTTATGAGCTGACGAGCATCCTTGATGGTCGGCTGGGCATCGGGTGGATATGATGCCAGGCATCTTCGGACTCTAGTTTCTTCGTCGGCATGGACAAAAACTCGCAGTGCATCGCCATCCCATAGCCAAGGTGTTGCCCAGGCATCAACCACCGCACCTGGCGTTGCGTCTAACTTGGCAAGTATGAGTTGATCTAGTTCCCGGTCGATTTGGTCGCCTTGACGAGCTTCGTGTATATCGTCTGCTAATTCCGTAGACCAAACGGATTGTGCATCTGTTTCAACACCTACAAGCTTGAGGAGTTGGGATGTGGCGTCAAACCAAGGTCGCCCCAGCGACTCGGCAATTAGCGAAGAGTAATTACTTTTTCCGGAAGCTGTCAGGCCAGAAAATAATATTGGCGTTTCAAACTCGGGCGTTTGCCCATTGATTTGCTGTGTGAGGCTCATAATCGGACATAGTGTAGTACCTGAAGCTAATTTAGTCAAAACATACTCATTATTGGAGATTGTATGTTTCAGAATAAATATAGCTGTGTGGTTTATTACAGATGTAAAATCTGCTACAATGTTATATGTAACGAGTGATTTTGTCCCTGAATAGATTGAAAATACAAAGTCAGGTTACTGTGTAGAAAATGCGTAGAAGTTATAACTTCGGTAGACGATACCGACCATATATCGATAGATTTCACGACCATCCGTATGCCTTGCCGGTGGCAACTTTTTTAGTACTTTTTTTTGTTTCTCTGGCTAGCTTTATTGGTTTTAATGCCCGTACTGACCCCCCGAGCGATGCGCATATTATTGAGTTTTCGATTGAGGGCAAAAGGCAGTCAATTCCTACCAGGGCCAAGACAGTGCGCGAGTTCTTGACCAAAATTGATATCAAACTGGAAAAGCACGATATTGTGGAGCCAGGACTTGATACCAGGATTTATAGTGATAAATTTCATGTCAATGTCTATAGAGCGCGGCCGGTAATCATTGTTGAATCTGGCAAGGAACGAAAGTTTGCGCTCAGTGCCGCATCCACGCCACGAAGTGTGGCTCGTCAAGCTGGAGTAGAGGTGTATCCAGAAGATTATGTCGAGTCAAAATTACCAGATAATTTCCTGAAAGAAGGTGTTCTTGGTGAAAAGGTTGTAATTGAGCGTTCCACCCCTGCAGGAATTAATCTTTACGGGTCTCAGGTGCCGGTTAGGACGCACGCAAAGACCGTCAGGGACCTATTAAGAGAGAAGAACATTACAGTGGCAGGCAAGGATGAAGTGCGACCTGCTACTAACACTCCTATCAAACCTGGGCTACAGATTTTTGTTGTACGCCCTGGCACAAAGCTGTTGACTGAGGAGTCAGAAATACCGATGCCAGAAGAAGTTTTAGAGGATGCGAGTCTCTCGTTTGGAGTTTCTGTGGTACGCCAAGAAGGTTCACCCGGGAAAAAGGTCGTTACTTATCAAGTAGAGATGGAAAATGGCAAAGAGGTTGGACGTAAGAAAATCCAGGAAGTTGTTTCTATAGAGCCGGTCAAGCAGATTGTGGCAAGAGGTAAGGCATTTGATATCAATAAGGACAAAGAGGCGATCATGGCTCAGGCTGGTATCAAGTCAAGCGATTATCCTTATGTAGACTACATTGTTTCCAGAGAAAGTGGTTGGCGCCCAAATGCTACTAACGGCATGACCTGGGGGCTTTGCCAGGCGTTACCGGGGTCCAAGATGGCCAGTGCTGGTGCAGACTGGAGAGAGAACCCTGTCACACAGCTGCGGTGGTGTAATTGGTATGCCACACAGGGCAGTAGCAATTTCAATAGCTGGCAGGGTGCTTATAACTTCTGGACTGTAAATCATTGGTGGTAGTGTGTATGAGGACGTATGAAATACGAGGCAGACAGTAGTGACAGGCCCATCGCCCAAAAAATCGCTGGGCCAGCATTGGCTGTACGATAAGGACTCATTAGAAGCTATTTGCGCAGCTGGTGAGTTGATTCAGAGCGATACAGTCCTAGAAATTGGCCCCGGGCTGGGAACGCTTACTGCTTTGCTGACAGACAAGGTTGATTCGGTTGTGGCGGTTGAATTCGATAGTTCTTTGGCGGATGATTTGCCAAACAGGGTACGTGCAAAGAATTTGACAGTGTATCAGCAAGATATATTGACATTTAACCTGAACAATCTGCATAAGGGCTACAAGATAATTGCCAATATTCCATACTATCTAACAAGTAATCTTATTCGGGTGATTAGCGAATCCGCCAATCCACCATCGAGAGCAGTGTTACTAGTTCAGAGAGAAGTAGCCCAGCGGGTTGCAGCAGAACCAGGTGATATGTCGCTGTTGAGTGTCAGCGCGCAGTTTTACTGGAAAGTTTCGACAGGCATTGAGGTGCCGGCGGAAATGTTTACGCCACCCCCAAAGATTGACTCCCAAATATTGATTCTTGATCGGCGGCCAGCGGATTTGTTTCCAGATGTTGATAAGCAAGCTTTTTTTCGCTTGGTCAAGGCCGGCTTCTCATCTCGACGCAAGACGCTCCTGAATTCCTTGAGCGCTGGCTTGCGCCTAAGTAGGCAAGCTACGACAGAGGTTCTTAGTGAGGCAGATATCTCAACAGGCTTACGGCCGCAGGAACTTTCTCTTGCTGAATGGCACGCAATATACAAGGCTATGAAAAAATAGAAGCCATATAAGCATATGTGCTTATTGATGGTGCTGGGTTGATATTGCCAAGTTCACTACTATGCTTATGCCTTTTCATTTTGGAGTTATTTATGTACTCTAGTGATAGTTATGTATCCCGATAGTCAAAACCAAAATTCATACCCTAATCAAGCACAGCCCCAACAGACGGTGTATCCTAGCCCGCAACCCGCACAGCCAATACCGCAGGGCTACGGACCACAACAGTATGTTTTACCACCATCCAATGGGCAGAATATGCCGGGGCAGCAACCTGCCAAGAATAATACAAAGCTATTTGTGCTCGTAATTGTTTTAGCCGTCTTACTCGTACTAGTTATTTGTCTTGCGGTGTTTATGAATTTAAGCAAGACAAATAAAAAAGCTGACCACGAGATGACTAAAGTATATAGTTCACCACTGGGCATGGTGCCTGGCATGCAGGTCAAGGACATCAAGTCTGGTGCATATAAGCTTCGTGCATCGTATGTTACGGGCGGTGAATTTATTAGGGAAGGTAGTTTTTCCGTAAAGGATGGTCGTGTATATCTAGACATGGTGCCAGACGCCGAGCGTGTTAACGAACTGATGAAATTTCTCTATGACAGACAAAATACCAAGATTGTTTTTGATGCTACAAAGCACGGTGTGAGTCAGAGTATATCGTATGATTTTGCTGCGATGCTTGGGTATTATTATCTTTATGATCAAAATGGGGGTGATCTGAGTGGCTTTATTCCAGAAATTGAGGCTGCAAAAGCGGGTATGTTGAATGATAAGCGTTATACGCTGACGTCCTCTTGTGATACGGCTCTAGCTGATGTCAAAAAACAAACGGACATGAATACAACGGGTATTGTGTTTGAGACAAGCAATCTAGGCATCAATAAGAAAGAAGCCAAGGTGAGTTTCTCGACATTGCGTACGATTGATAAGTCAGTAATGGCGTTTTTTGACAATTGTTATGACCTCAACCAACCAAATTCTCAAAAACTAAAAGAGTTTGTCGATAAGCGCAGAGCCGATGTTACCAAAAGCCCGACCTTTACCTACTGGCAAGAGGGTGGAGTTAACTACCTTGACGTCAGCGCACCCCCCAAAGATACTCCTTTTGGTGGGGAGATGCATTTTGAGCTCAAAGAGTTAAAGACGTCTCCTGGTGACAAGGAAGTTTCTACTGGAGGTTCGTTTGTAGAGCGGCGCAATCAATTTGGATTAGCCTATAGTTTGTGTCGTGTGGATCCTGTTATAACTAGGGCAGCTACCGATGGCTATAGATTTTTGCGCGAGGACCCAGAATATAAGTATCCCAACATTCTAGATACAGGTTACTACTGTTCTACTCTGGACGTGCCACCTCAATTTACTGTAGCGAGTACAATTAGTCTAAATACAACAACTGGGCGAAGTGTTTCTATAGTCGGTGAGCCAATAACAGGCTTGCGCGGTCTTCACGATTTGGTTTATGAGGTGGAAAAATATAATCATGGCAATAAGCGTTACCCTGGCCCAATCGAGTTTAGGGATATGGCAAGTGGCAACATGGATTCTCTCACCGATGCTACTCAAGCAGCGTTTAATGCAAAAACTCTAATATACACACCTCTGCCCGCAGAGTGCGTGGGTACCTGTAATGATTATTCATTGAGCTTTGTTCCGGCCACGAATGTTCAGGTGCAACGCACGACCTACAAACCATAGTATTAGGTGTATTCGAGGGTGGTTTATAATGAAGCCAGTATGTCTTTTGATGAAAACCCGGGATATTTATTGCAGCATACGATAACATTGCTTTCTAAGCAGTCTGATCAAATATTACAAGAACGGCTGGGTATTGGCTTATCGCAGTACAAAATACTGATGGTATTGCAAGAAACCCCCAGCGTTAAGCAACGTCACATTGCTGAAAGACTGGGCCAAACAGAAGCCAGTATAAGTCGTCAGATAAGATTGATGCATGAGGATGGTTTACTTCAGACGATAAAACGGCCAGATAATCGACGAGAGAACATTACGACCCTGACACACAGAGGCGATCAAATTTCGGACGAAGCGACAACTTTACTGCGCCAGTACCAAGCACCAATATTTGGCGCACTTAGCAACAGACAGCAAAGACAGCTAACGGATGTCTTGGATTTGATACATGAACAGATTTGTCAAGGTAATCGTACCGGTCGCTGCTAGCAGAGTTACTCAAACTAGACATAAACGTAATAATACAGTATAATACACGCTACCCTTCTATGGGATGTAACATGGGGCTGAATTTAAGCTCGACGTTGGAACTTTATCAGTTAGATCAGCAGGTCGCTTGTCAGCGTATAGACAAACTTAGACAATTGCAAAAGCATTTGACCGCGTAGCTGCTATCAAGGACTTGGCTTCACGCCTTGCTCCTCAGCAGTTCGCAACAGCTGTAGCTTAATTATCTTCAGCCACGTCATACGTAACATCAGATAGCGTATAAACGTGCCATATTTTTCTGGTTGCGTTCGACACTTGATCTTATGTCGGACTAAGACTATCGGATCAATACTTTTGTAGTTTTTGGTTATTTATATCTACAAAAGTTAGCCAAATAACCTAAGCCTGTAGGATAGACTAATTAGATAAGCTAGCGGACGCGGGGGCAGTACCCGCCAGCTCCACCACAAGAGACTTTTTGTTCAACGAAAGGTCTTTTTTGTTTGATGATAGTCACTGTCACATACCACTCATGTGTTTATCATGCTGTAATTGGAGTGATAATCAGTCAACAGTAGTGTATTATGGGAATTAATATGATAAACGAAAAGTTTGTTCTAGTGGGCGCTGTATTGAACATCTTGGGCAGTGCGACTTATGCCCTTAATACGGTAAAAGGAAAAACAAAACCCAATAGGGTTACTTGGTTTTTATGGGCTATGGCACCGTTGATTGCCGTTAGTGCTCAGTGGTCGGAAGGGGTCACGTGGGCGGCTCTCATGACTTTTATGGTAGGGTTCGGACCTTTGGTTATTTTCTTGTCTTCTTTCGTGAACCGACAGGCATATTGGAAAATAACTAAGCTTGATATTTTTTGTGGAGCTATTTCTTTGCTTGCACTGATACTATGGTTTGTCACCGGGCAGGGTTTGGTTGCTCTTGTATTTAGTATTTTGTCTGACCTAGTTGCCGGCATACCAACATTAGTAAAGGCTTTTAATGAACCTGAAACTGAGCACCATAGTGTATTTCGGAATGGGGCAATAAGTGCCTTTATCACAATTCTTACTATTCAAGAGTGGAGCTTTGTAAATTATGGATTCGCTTTGTATATATTGCTCATCTGTTTGACATTATATGTACTAATACGTTTCAAAGTCGGAAAGAACTATTTCAAAATCGACAACGCCAAGGATGTTGTCTAGTTACCCATGACCAAGGAATTGCTTAGTGCTGTAGCAGTCACTATGACCTTTCTGGGCTATATTCCTTATTATAGAGATATTATTAAAGGCAAGACACACCCTCATGTATATAGCTGGACGTTATGGTGCCTGCTCACAATAATGATTGTAGGGTTACAGATTAAGGGTGGAGCAGGGCCAGCAGTCTATGTTACTGCATCAGCAGGACTGTTGTGCGTAGGTGTGATTGTTTTGAGTTTGAAAAAGGGCAAGAAAGATATTACGTTTTCAGATACCGTTGTTGCTGTTTTGTCATTGATTGCCATGGGCTTTTGGTTGATAGCAAATGAGCCGGTTGTATCGATTGTTTTGGTCGTACTTGCCGACTTGTTGGCCTTTGTCCCAACCGTCCGTAAGTCCTGGAGCAAGCCACATACCGAAACATTATCTTTGTATGTAATCAATACTGTTCGATTTGTCATCGCAGTTATTGTCGTAGAGAAGTATACGTTGTTGGCAGTTCTTTGGCCTGCGGCATGGGCGATCGCCAATGGATTATTTTCGGTATTGCTTATTGTACAACGCAAACGCTTAGCTCAGTAGTAATGACGAAGTGCAAAGCATTGCGTAATACTGTAGTATCCTCTAATACAACAATAGTGTCATATACCCATAATCAAGAAATGGCTTTTGTGAGGTTTTTTACTTTCTTGTACTAATTTTGTTTATAAAGTATGTACTGGAGGGGCTATGAATAGAATAACTTTGCAACGCTACTACATTCGAGACAGCGAGACAAATGAGCTCTGGTGCTTGGATGCCAGTAGTATAGCTGGGTAAGTTAAGTATTGTAAAATTGACTAATAACAAAGTATTTGTTAGAATATAGTCAATTGTTATAAAAAGTGAATCCAGGTTGTTGGTTTGTTTGCTTAGGTTTCATTTAAAGACAATCGAAGCAATACTAACCGGCACGCAAAGCGGTGTGGCCAAAACAACAAAAGGATTCTATTTTTATGCCTTCTACATACAAAAAAACCACTAATAAGCGGTCTGCCTTTGGGGGACGTAGACGCAATTATCGTACTACACCGAAGCACAACAAGCGTCGACACGGACAATATATTGACCCGGCTCGTTTCGTGAAGACGGCTCGCCCGGTAGAGGCCGAGAGTTATGAAGCCCTGCACAAGTTCAGTGACTTTGCTATCAATGATCTACTCAAACAAAATTTAATAGCAAAGGGGTTTGAGTCTCCGTCGCCAATTCAGGATCAGACTATTCCAATTGCCCTAGTGGGCAATGACGTGATCGGCATAGCAAACACTGGAACCGGCAAAACTGCTGCGTTTGCTCTACCTATTTTGCATAGATTGATGGATGACAGGCAGGCTAGAGCACTTATTATAGCGCCCACCAGAGAGCTGGCGCAGCAGATTGAGGCTGAGATGAAGTCTATTGCCAAAGGTAGTGGGTTGTTCGGGGTACTGCTAATCGGTGGTGCAAACATCGGGCCACAGCTAAGAGATTTGCGCATGAAACCCAATGTTGTCATCGGTACCCCTGGGCGTATCAAAGATCATTTGGAGCGTCGGACATTACGGTTGGATTCTTTTAAGTTTGTAGTGTTGGACGAAGTGGATCGAATGCTTGACATGGGATTTTTGCCAGATGTAACAACAATAATGCAACAGCTACCAACTGAACGACAGTCTCTGTTCTTTTCGGCTACTATGGATAGTAAAGTACAGATGTTGATTGAAGACTTTGCAAACAGCCCTGTTGCAATCGAGCATAAAACGAGCGATACAAGTGACAATGTTCACCAGAATGTTGTGCGAATATCATCTCAGGGTGAAAAAATCGATAAACTCCACGATATTTTGATTCGTGAAGAAGTCGAAAAGATTATTGTTTTTGATGAAACGCAACGTAGCGTAGAGCGTTTGAGTAACGAGCTTGTGGCGCGAGGCTTCAAGGTAGATGCCATACACGGTGGCAAAAACCAGGGTCAACGCCAGAGGGCGCTAAACAGGTTTAAGAAGAGTGAAGTGAATATCTTGGTGGCTACCGATGTAGCGGCTCGTGGTATTGACGTCAAGGATGTTACTCATGTCATTAACTACAGCATTCCCCAAACTTACGACGACTACACCCACCGCATCGGTCGTGCTGGCCGTGCTGGTAGAATTGGTTATGCATTAACATTTATTAATAGCTAAGAAAGCCCTTTATGATGATAACAGCCGCTCAAGACCCAACCAAAATTCGTAACATTGCAATCATTGCTCACGTTGACCATGGCAAAACTACCCTAGTTGATGGTCTACTCAAGCAGTCGCACACATTTCGTGACAATCAGGCTGAAATGGGACAAGAGCTGATTATGGACAGCGGCGACCAAGAGCGCGAGCGAGGTATTACGATTACCGCAAAGGTCACGGCTGTACAGTATGGAGATTATAGAATCAATATCATCGACACTCCGGGTCATGCTGATTTTTCGGGTGAGGTTGAACGTACGTTGAATATGGCCGACGGCTGTATTTTGATAGTTGATGCACAAGAAGGACCAATGCCGCAGACCAAATTTGTCCTAGGCAAGGCTTTGCAGGCCGAGCTAAAGCCCATAGTGATCATTAATAAGATCGATAAGCCCGGAAGTCGTATTCAGGCAGTCGAAGACGAGCTTGCGGACTTGTTCTTGGAGCTGGCCGTACATGAAGACCAGCTACATTACCCCGTTTATTATGCGATTGGACGTGCTGGCAAAGCTTGGCAGTCAGTGCCTTCTGATACGGATGATGATGCTAGTCTAGAGCCTGTTTTTGATGCAATAATAGAACACGTACCTGCCCCAGTCGTAGAGCAGGATAAACCGTTTCAGATGCTGGTTACTGCATTGGCATGGGATACATATAAAGGTAAGTATGCAGTCGGGCGTATTACTAGGGGCGCCGTTAAGTCTGGTGATCAGGTGGCTTTGTGTAAAAAGGACGGAACGGTCGCAAAGGCCAAGATCGACAATGTTTTTATGAGCCATGGCGTAAGCAAGTTTGAGGTACCTAGTGGCGTGGCTGGTGATATTGTGCAGTTGACTGGTGTGGCAGATGCACAGATAGGTGAAACAATTACAGACGTAGATAATCCAGAAGCTTTGCCTATCTTAGAGATAGAAGCACCGACCTTAAAGGTGTACCTTGGCCCAAACACTTCACCTTTCAAGGGTCAAGAGAGTGAGTTTAATACTTCAAGGCAAATTGGAGAGCGCTTAAATAAAGAGCTGGAAGTGAATGTTGGCTTGCGAGTAGAAGATCAGGGAATTGGCTTTTTGGTGTCGGGCCGTGGTGAATTGCACCTGAGTGTGTTGATAGAAACTATGCGACGAGAAGGCTATGAATTTGAAGTAGGGCGACCCCAAGTTGTTACGCGCGAAAAAGATGGCATAGTAGAAGAGCCACTTGAGGAATTGATAATAGAGGTACCAGCAGAGCATGTTGGTTCGGTGCAGATGGAACTTGGTGCTCGTCGTGCTGAGCTGACAGAGCAGTTTGCGAGCCCCAAAGGGGTTACAAAGTTAGTCTACAAGTTGCCAACGCGGGCGCTGTTGGGACTTCGTAATACATTAATAACTAGCACAAAGGGCACGATTGTGATGAATAGTTTGATGGTTGGCTATCAGCAGCTAGGTGCTGAATTGCAACAAATTCGCAATGGTGTTCTGGTCGCGTTTGAGACTGGTATAACTACGCCGTACGCTTTGCAGATGGCCGAAGACCGTGGCGAAGTGTTTGTCGGACCTGCCGAAAAAGTCTATGCTGGACAGATTGTAGGATTGAATAAGCGCCAAGAAGACATGGAGATGAATGTATGTAAAGCAAAGCATCTGACAAATATGCGTAGTTCTTCTTCTGATGGCGTTGTACAGCTGACTCCCCCAACAAGTCTCAGCCTAGAACAGTGCCTAGACTTTATCGAGAAAGACGAAGTCTTAGAAGTAACGCCCAAGAATTTGCGCCTACGCAAAAAAGAACTAGATCACAGCAAACGTAAGCGCCAAAGCAAATAATTCTAGACGTTTATGCTTATAATATAAAGTATGGCGAATTACAAAGGGCATGTGGCGGGCGGCTTGGGTTTGGGGGTTATGTATATTGCATTTTTGGGACTTTTGCCTGGACGGTTGCTGGAAAAAACAGGCGGTATTTTGGAGAATTGGCAGATGTTGACAGGTCTTTTGGTACTGGCGATGTTGTTCGGTCTTTGGCCAGATATTGATACAAATTCAAAAGGTCAGGACATATTTTTTCGGGCAGCGTTTGGCTTGGACGTGTTGCTGATAGCAACCGGACATTTAGAAGCAGCCGCTTATTTTGGTCTAATTTGCATGTTTCCAATCATTGGTAAACACAGGGGCTGGACTCATAGTAAATGGGCGATGTTTGTAGTGCCCGCACCTATTGTGGTCGTTCCTTATATCAACAGATCAGAATTATTTGCAACTTTTTTGGTATTCTATGGTGCCGCAGTCGTCGGCTATTTTAGCCATCTTTTGCTTGACGGTCTGATCATTAAAGGCTTGCGTCTCAAAACTTGACCCGAATATTAGTGTATCGCAGCTGACTATTTGCATGCTATGCTGTCTGTATTAGTTAATCGTTATTTTTGCTATGAAGTCAAAGAAACCAAAATTTTCAAACATACCAGGTGTTCCTACTTCTTTATCAAGTTTAACATCGTTACCTATTAGTGCGTTGAGTCCAAAGGTACTTAGTGACGTATTATTCAAGCAAGACAAGCGAACGCAGTTGTTCTTGGAGTTATCGCCACATAAAAGACTGCTTTTATTACGTTCACTGACTCCAAGTGTACGCAAGGACATTTTGTTGCATGTTCCGGACAGCGACCTAGTAGAGCTGTTGCACATGGTTGACCCAGATGAAGCCACGGATATGTTACAGCTTTTGACTGCAAAAAAGCGTGAGAGTGTATTGCAGTTGGTTAGTGCTGAACTCAAGAACTCTCTTAGTACGTTGCTGGAATTTGATGCCGAAACTGCAGCTGGATTGATGACACTAGATTACGTACAAGTTAAGAGTGACGATACTATTGCCGATGTAGCTAAGAAGTTCAAGAATCACGAAAAGTCTACAGGTAGACCACCAGTAATATTGGCGATGAAAGAGGACGGCAAACTGGCTGGATTTTTGCCCGGACACGAGCTTGGTTTTGGTCGCTCATCTGAGCACATCGGCAAATATGTCAAGAGGCTGCCTTCGATTTCGTATGCAGCTACTCATGATGAAGTTATCCATATGTTTCATACTCATCCGCATGCAAAAGTCGCGGTAAAAAACGATGGCGGTGACGTGATTGGCATTATCTATTCGGACGATGTTTTGAACTTGATGCAGGACAAAGAAGCCTCTTCGCTGTACGATTTTGCCGGTATCCGCCAAGAGGAAAGTATTGCGGATAGCGCAAGGCGCAAGGTTCTCAACCGTTATCAGTGGCTGATTATTAACCTCGGTACGGCTTTTTTGGCAGCATTTACAATAGGTAGATTCGAGGCAATCCTAAACGAGTTTGTGCTGTTGGCAGTGTATATGCCCATAGTCGCTGGTATGGGTGGTAACGCTGCGACACAGACATTGGCTGTTATGGTGCGTGGTATTTCGTTGGGGCAGATTGACCTCAAGACGGCTGGTCGTACTCTGCGCAACGAGCTAGGTGCGGGATTTATCAACGGGATTATAAATGCGGTGTTAGTTGCGACAGTTGTGGTTATTGTGAATGGCGATTTCAAGATAGCCCTGGTGTTGGCACTGGCAATGGTGATTAATCTGGTCGTAGCAGCATTTTTCGGTACGCTCGTGCCACTCGTTATGACAAAGCTTGGCAAAGATCCTGCGGCTTCGGCTACGATTTTTATTACTACCGCTACCGATGTGCTGGGGTTCTTGGCCTTCCTTGGTCTTGCAACCGTTGTTCTCAAATAAGCCCACTAGTTGTTGATAATCTCGGCCATCTTGGAAACAAATATTGACCATAAGGTGCTAGGGTCGTACGCTAATATTGAAATGCTAGAAGACACAACCCAAAAGTTCAAGAAAACAATTCGCAAACTAGTACCTGCTACCAGGCGTTATGAATTAAGTCGGGAAGACGTACGACCTGCGCTAGATTACATTAGTGCCTATTGGCACAAGTTGGAACGCTATCATCCAAAAGACGACGAAAGTCTACTTGGCCTACCAAACAAATATCTAGTGCCGGCATACGAACAAGGTCACGAGTTTGACTTCAACGAGATGTACTATTGGGATAGCTACTTTATGGTGCAGGGCATGATGGACTTGGAACATAAGGATTTGGTCATCGGTATACTAGAGAACTTGGTTAGTTTGTTTGAGCGTTTTAAGGTCATCCCAAACGCATCCAGGATGTACCTGATGGGACGTAGTCAGCCACCTTTCCTCAGCTCGTTTATATGGGACGTATACGATACTTATGACTTGGACAAAAAATGGCTCAAGCGCATGATGAAAGTTGCTGAGGCTGAGTACTCATCTGTTTGGATGGGTACATCCAAACCACATGCAAGACAGGTATATAAAGGTTTGAGCCGTTACTATGACATCAATCATCTCAATGATCTAGCCGAGGCTGAAAGTGGCTGGGATATGACCACACGCTTTGGACGCAAGGCGCTGAACTATTTGCCGG
>JAGQNK010000026.1 GCA_020428105.1 Candidatus Saccharimonadota bacterium | reverse complement strand
CTTCTACAATCCCAGAGGAAACTACTACGTCTACTACAGTTCCCAAAACCACAACTACAACTTCTACTACAACTACCACCACAGAGAAGCCACATGAAACCACAACTACAACTTCTACAATCCCACCAAAACATGATGATGGTGAATTGCCGGGGGAGCACAACGAGCCTGGTGAGCCAGATGTACCTGGAGAAGGTCCTGCTGAGCAACAGCCTAATGAGGATGGATACTTGCCTGGCGAGGTCCCAGTAACCCCTCCTGAGACTCCTCCGTCAACTGTTCCTACGACCACAACCACTGTGCCAAAGGCGCCAGCTACGACATCGCCAGCACCGACAAGCACTAACCCTCCGGTTTCTGTGACAACAGTTGTTCCCCCAACTACCGCCCCAGAAAACCAAATGCCGGAAATGCCATAACTAAGGATATAAGGAGATATACATGAAAATCTTTAGCAAAATTCGCGAAAGTCTGCGCAAGCTGTCAAAGACTGCGATTATAACAATTGCAGCACTTGGTATCCTGGCCGGCATTGGTATCGCAACAAAGCTTGTAACGGCTGAGTTTTACCCAAATCGTACCCCGTTTGATTATAGTAAGCCTTGTAATCCAAATGATGACAATATCTATGACCGATGTGGTTCATTGACTGGCCCGGTATTTAACTCATTCATTAACACTCCTAGTTATGGTGATGAGCGAGCGTTCGTTGATGCACGACGCAGCGATCAAACTAGCGGCAGCGATCTTTATAAGAATGTTCTGCCAAATGTTACTGAAGGTAGTAAAGAGATTGTTGTGCGAATGTATGTTCACAACAACGCTAACCAAAGTACCAATGCAAGCGGTCTTGGTATCGCTAAGAATGCAAAAGTAAGGGTATTTGTGCCAACGGCAACAAGTAAAGCACTTCGTGCTCGGGGTTACATATCTGCAGACAACGCTGCAGTGGTAGAAGATACAGTTGACTTTACTGCTAGTAATGAGTTCAAGGTAGCATATATTCCTGGTTCTGCAAAGTTGTTTGATAATGACAACTTCAAGAGCGGTGTGCAATTAGCTGATTCAATCGTGACAACTGGTGCACCTATCGGTAGTGATGCATTAGATGGGAAGTTCAAAGGTTGCTTTGACTACGAAGCGATCATCGAACTTAAGCTGAAGGTAACAACTAAAGAGAACTCAAGCGTCAAGTTTGAGAAGCAAGTTCGTAAGAAAGGCGATAAGACTTGGGTTGAGTCGGTCAACACAAAGCCTGGTGACGAAGTTGAATGGTTGTTAACTTCTCAGAACACCGGTGAAGCAGTTCAAAACAACATGATTGTCCGTGATGTTTTGCCACCACACGTAAAGCTAACAAGTGGAAGTGTTAAGTGGATTGCTCCATCACAGACTGCTATACAAAATGACAAACCTCTATTTGACGGCGGTATCAATATTGGTAACTATGCCAAGAATGGCGGATCATACATGATGTTTAGCACTAAGATTTTGGGCGACCTGCCAGCCGACAAGTGTGAAGTTCGTGTACGCAACTTGGCTTACGTAAAGTCTGACCAGACCAAGGAAACTGAAGATAGTGCAGATGTAGTTATCAAAAAAGATAACTGCGTACCACCGCAGCCAGAAAAGCCAACTTATGACTGTAAGGCTGTAAGCCTCAAAGAGTTGGGCGGCCGCAAGATTCGCGTTACAGTTACGCCTGCCATGACCGGTGACGTTACTGTCAAGCACTATGTATATGACTTTGGTGACGGCAGTACTCCGCTAGTGACCGACAAAGATACTGCTGAGTACACATATGCCAAAGACGGCAACTATGTAACTCGTGTAAAGATTGCTTTCACGGTTGGCAGTGAGACAAAGGAAGTAGAGAGCGATAAGTGTGCCGCACCCGTTACCTTTACTACTGAGGTAAAAGGTGAACAAACACCTCCAACAGTATTGCCATCTACTGGGCCAACTGCAGTAATTGGAATCTTTGTAGCAACAAGTGTTGCTGGTGCAATTTCCTACAATGTGGTTTACAGACGCCTTTATAGGTAGTATAATGCGCGACAGAGAGTAGTTTGACTGACCGCTCAAACTTGAAAGACCCCGCCTTTTTGCGGGGTCTTTCATTTCCTTGCCGTATCTGTTACAATAGCGCGGTCATCAACAAAGATGATATGTTTATCGTCAAACGCTTCGGGCAATCCTGAGACACCAAACCTGGTGTCTTGCCTATAGACGAAGAATAGTACCTTTCATCCATTCACATTTATCGTGGTCTCATACTTTGTATGAAACACATTTATTCGGATCATGTAATAATATGTAAACACATTATTACGCGATACCTCGTAAATGGTCTCATCGTCTAACGGTTAGGACACCAGGTTTTCATCCTGGCAATCGGGGTTCGATTCCCCGTGAGATCACCATAGGAAAATTATCGCCAAGCAAGGCTTGGAAGACTGGATTCACCCCTGTAATATGGGGTGATTTTTGGTTTCGGAAAGCTAAATCATTGTAAGTTGGTAATTTCCTGAATATAACCCCGAAAAGTTGAGCTTTTTTGGTGTCGCTACTCTGTTGATTAATAACCTGTCCGATGTTTTCGGAAAACTTTCTGACTCTCGCTATAATCTTATCTATATCCATAGGTTTTTTAGTTTCCATGTTCGTCCTTTCTAGTGCTAAGTGCTTAATTTGCTGATCGATATCTTCTAGCTCTTCGTTAACGTATTTCTGAGCTGAGGAAGCAATAGTGGTAAAGCTTTTGGTGAGCTCTCTGGCTTGAACTTCAAGCTGACTAATCTGTGATTCGATGGCCGATGTCTTGGCTTCATAGAGGGCTAGATGCTGCTCGTACTTTTCGCGCACAACCGCAAAGACTTCATCCACTCGTTCTTTAGAAAGGACTAAGTCATTAATGAAATCATAGACCTTGGTCTCAAGATCTTCTTTCGTGACTCTGAATTTGTGACCTCGTTTATCACAGTGGTAGTACGAGTAGTATTTGCCGGTTTTGCCCCGCGAGGTGCTGCCTGACAGAGGTTTATTACATTCAGGGCACATGACATAGTGCTTGTAGGCAAAATCATTGTTATGCGTGCCTCGTACGGTGGCATTGCGTGGGGCGATACTATCATGGATGGCTATTTTGTTTCCTGGCATTTCAATAATAGTTCGTTTGCCCTTATTGGCACGGTTGAACAGTTCGACTGACACCAGACCATCAAACATACATTTTACTGGCTGATATTTGGTCCACTTTTCGACATTCA
>JAGQNK010000002.1 GCA_020428105.1 Candidatus Saccharimonadota bacterium | reverse complement strand
GTGATGGAACGATTGTTTTCATAATTATACTTGCTTTCGCATCTATAGTACTTTATTATTGATAGTACTATATTACTAAAAGTATATTATCACAACAAGGGGTATTTTAATATGTCAAAAAACATAAAACTCGTCATCGGTAGTACACGCCAGAACAGAGTAGGTAAATCGATTGCTTCATGGATCGAGGATAAACTGGCAAATAATTCTACAATTACACTAGAAACAATAGACCTGAAAGAAGAAAACCTACCAATTATGGATTCTCCTATACCGCCCGCATACGCCGCCGTTGATACAGAAGCCGCGAAGGCATGGTCTAGAAAAATTAGAACCGCAGACGGTTTCATATTCCTGACACCTGAATACAACCGCAGTATTCCAGCCAGCCTCAAAAATGCACTTGATTATCTGGTAACAGAATGGAAGGACAAGCCAGCAATAATTGTCAGCTACGGCTATATTGATGGTGGCAAGAATGCCACCAGTCATCTACAAGATGTCCTTGATTGGTTGAAGGTCAGACATGGTAAGGTAAGTGTAGCTATCAAGCTACAGCAAGATATGTTTAATGAAGCAGGAGCCTTCGTCGACATTGATTTGTCGCTGAGCAATTATTCTGAAGATCTTATGGAAGCGCTTAAACAATTGACTGCGGACAAAGAGCCGGAGCTATCTGTAGCGATACACTAACACTACTTGCTGAGATTCGCCAAGTTCAATCCAATATCGTGACTTCAAGCTAACGAATAATCTCTCCGAATACTCGGGTTCTAAAGGCAAACAATCTGAACATAACTACATAAAAGTGCATCAACAAAAGCCACCCGATTATGACAGTAGTCGCATGATACACCATACTGACCGCTGAACTTGCTCGTAAAAACTCGACATCATGAAAGAATAGGAAAGAAAACATTGGACGGAAAACAAACAAACCGCAAATTGCCACTACACCAATAACTGCTCTCAAACCTAATCGTACCAAAGTCTGTTGGTGCATCGGCCGTTGAATAATGCGATCTTTTCCAACATATGCAATATCTTCGTCGCTTGTTCGCCATTCTTTAAAACTGGCAATACCAAAATCAATCAATGAGTAAACTATCCAACCGGCAAAACCCCAAATAAGGGCTGTTGAAGCGACGCCAAGGAAATCGCTTCCAAACAAATTGTCTAGTGGGCCCAGAACACTGCTTTGGTATACGGTTGTCAATTGACTATCGCTACTCTCGCCCGCAACATGAGGCAAAAATAACTCAGGCTGATTACTTAACAATAAAAAATGAAACCCGACAATCAGGAGCATGATGACAAAACTAACTACTAGACTACTGGGTGATGGCGTAAGCGTGCGAAGAAACAGGCTCAAGTTTGAACGTTTTTCTAGTTCCATACTGCTTATTATTCTATAAGATTTCTTCTATTCTTTCTACGCATGATTATAACGATATATTGCATCAATAGTACTAATCATATTATTCTGTATACAACGAATGATTAATTGCATAGCTTCTACTGTCACAACACAGGTACATCATTATCATGTTCCTTGGTTTATGTACGCAATACTCATAGGCGTAATGATTGTATATGCCATTATAGAAGCATTGCACGTGCATCACGATCATGTCATAAGTACCAAAGAGGCCACAATCTGGTCAGGGGCATACATTGCCACGGCACTCTTATTTGCCATACCAGTATTTTTGTTCATCGGAGCACAAGCCAGTGGCGAGTATCTTGCTGCATGGGCAATAGAAAAAGCGTTGAGTCTAGATAACTTGTTTGTCATGGGGCTAATATTTACGAGCTTCAATGTCCCGCCAGCCATTGAACGACGCATGCTAAACTATGGAATAGCTGGCGCAATTTTCTTCCGACTTATCTTTATCGTCGCAGGCTTTCAGCTACTCAAGACATTCGCATGGGTGAGTATATTCTTTGGATTGATACTTCTCAGGGCGGCCTGGAAGGCTTTCAAGGAAGCGCGCGGTGACTGGCAAGAAGAAAAAGTAGAGATTACCGAACAAAAACTCTGGAAAACACTTACAAAAATACTTCCAATTCACCACAAATTTGACGGCCATAAACTAACAACCAAAGTGAATGGTAAACGTGTTTTAACGCTCATGGCAGGCGTAATCATTCTTATTGAATTATCGGATATAGTATTCGCTGTTGATTCCGTACCTGCGGTACTAGCGGTATCACCAGATAGATTCATTGCCTACAGCTCCAATGTCTTCGCTATCTTGGGACTGCGAGCACTGTTCTTTGTCTATCAATCAATCTCTGACCGCTTCTGGGCATTAGAATGGGGACTTGCCGGCATTCTTGCCTGGATATCTTTCAAGATGATAGTTGCACCGGCAAGTTTGCCATTTGGTATTCCTTGGATAGGTCTACACATACCGGTTGCCGTTAGCTTAGGAATACTCGCATTGCTACTAGCAGGCTCAATAGTAGTAAGTTTCCGTTGGAAGAAACCACTCCCAGCCAAGCCGTTGCGTATTGAAAAATAATCATTCTGCACTATTCGCAACTTTCGTACAAAAATAGTCTACCATTGGCTTCTATGATATTTGTTACAGATAATTATCGAATAGTACGCTAGCCTATTCATGTAAATAGGGGACAAGCCATGGGAAAAAAAGACAAATTATCTCATTATCTGCATACTCCGAAGTTCCTAAAATTCAACCAGCCAAACCCGACAGCGAACAATCAACTAAGGAACTCTACTCAGCAGCCACCGATTGGCACAAATGCCAGAAATCAATTTAGGCGTCAAAAAAATAGTCATTTTTAATCTGAGCATAGGCCAACACTTACTATATACTTAATTGGTGATTGACGAACTTATCAGAAAACATCGAATAATCTCTGATCAGGTTGACGTATCAGAACTACGAGTCATCCTTACTGAACTACAAAACGTTCTGAATAAAAGAGTTAAAGGTGATGTAGTTGAGCTTGGCTGCTACACCGGCACAACATCGTTGTTTATCCAAAGACTATTGCTACTCAACAAATCGCAAGCAAAATTCCATGTATACGACTCTTTTCAGGGCTTGCCAGAAAAATCACCCCAGGACGATAGCCCAGCCGGTGAACAGTTTACCGCTGGCGAACTAAAAGCCAGCAAGAAAGAATTCGTGCAAAACTTCCGTCAGGCAAGCCTTCCGCCCCCAATTATCCATGCCGGATGGTTTAGTGATTTAGATTACTCTGATATACCCGAACAGATATCATTTGCTTTTTTAGATGGAGATTTTTATGAATCAATTATGGATAGCTTCCTTGCAATTCAAAACAACCTCGCTGTTGGTGCAACTATTGTGGTTGACGACTATCAGTCCGAATCCCTGCCCGGTGCGGCACGAGCAGTTCGCCATTGGCTAAAAGATCGGCCACACAAGCTAAGAGTCGAAGCAAGTCTGGCGATTATATCAATATAATGCGATAGATGGGATCTGACATATTTTAAGAGTGATGATATTTACCGCCACTAAGCACAGAAAACATACGATAGAGTTGCTCTAACAACATAACCCTCATAAGCTGATGTGGAAATACCAGATCCGAAAACGACCAAATATAATCAGCCCGACTCTGAACGATATCATCTACACCGTAAGCGCCTCCTATCACAAATACAAGCCGTCGGCTATTACTCAACCAACTATCTAGCTTATGCGCCATAACCTCAGTAGTATATTGCTGACCTCGTTCGTCCATCAACACTACAAAGTCATCGGTTTTCAATGTGCGTAAAATCGCTACGCCTTCATCTTGAACAGATTTACCGTTTGGCAATATTCGCCATTCTATGTCAGTCCAACGCTGAAGCCGTTTTTCGTACTCATTAGATAATGATAATATTGCCTTGTCCGACGGTTTGCCTACGGAAATAATCTGAACTCTCATACATCAATAGTGTAGCAATGTTCGAGCGTTTTCTACTATAGTCCAAACATAGGGCTGTGGGTGTAAGATTTTTCGTAGTAACCCTTTGCGTGCTTATGTATCATGTGTTTGTCACTACAAACATCAGGAGGGTAGCATGACTAAGGGGAATAACACCGAACAGTTCCGAACCAATCAACTCGGAAAACAAGGTTACCTAGAAACGTCTATTCTTGGATATGTTAGTATGTGGCATGACTATGGTCAATCGGATACAAGACCGAGGAACAGAGGGATTCCGGCACCTGTAGCGCCGTTTTGCCCCGAGCCACCAATCTGTATTTGATTGATACCATACCTATTCATACATTAACAAATCGTTTTCTAGCTGCAAGATAAAGAGTGTAAGCTGTGCGCCTACCAGTGTTGGTCAGGAATAATATTTGTACAGACGAAACACTCTTTTATCTTATTTCGAACCGCCACCTATGCGTTTGAGTTCAGACAATTGCCGTAAACTTATTCATATCGCAGAGCATCGATAGGTCGTTTGCGCGCAGCCGTTAGAGCAGGGGTTACGCCAAAAATTATACCGACCAACACCGACACCCCGAAGGCGATTGCCATAATTGGCCAAGTCAATATTGGGGTCAAATCCGTAAATATCCTAAACAAATAGTTTGTCAGTAGTGACATAATGATTCCAATAACACCACCGACGGAGCTCAGAATCACTGCTTCGGTCATAAATTGATTCAAAATCTGCTTGTTAGTTGCACCAATTGCCTTGCGAATACCAATCTCATGCGTCCGCTCGGTTACCGCTACGAGCATGATGTTCAGAATACCAATACCCCCAACAACCAAAGAAATACCAGCTATACTTGCCACGAATCCAGTCATAAGAGTGAGCAGATTATTTGCTTCGGCCAGCTTGTCCTTTTGCTCCAAGACCGTAAAGTCTTCTTGATTAGCATGAGATTTTTGCAAGGCCTTGGTAATATCTGCGGCCAACACGCTACTACCTACATCCTTTTTGGGGCGTACTAATATCTGATAAATATCACTATCGCCCGTTAACTCTTTGCCGGTATCATATTGAACAAAAATAGCATAATTGTAATCTGTTCCTGGCACCAAGGCACTTGTATCAAATTCTTCGAAAATGCCCTGAACCATGAATTGCTTGCCACGAATGGTCATAAACTTTCCGATTGGCACATTCTCACCAAACAATTGTTCTGCAACCCGTTGACCAATAACTGCTGTATCTCGCTGTGGCTCGTCTTCCTTGAAGAACGTACCATATTGCATTTTTTGACCCAAAACCTGTGGTAGTCCACCGGTTGTACCGATAACTAGACCTTTATTGAAAATAACATCCTCTTGGGAAGCAGTGTTTGCCACATAGCTAAATGGCACTACACTATATGCTCCCGGCACTTTACGAATAACTTCCAGATCTCTGTTACTCAAAGTACCGTTATAATTCGAACCCACCAAACCGCTTGTCTTATTGTCATTATTTTCCGTGATACCAGGCCTAACGGTAATAAGGTCGGCACCAGATTGCTCTATCTGCGATATCACGCCACGTTTGGCCCCTTCACCCAAACTAACTGTAGTGACGACACTAACCACGCCAATAATAATCCCTAGCATAGTCAACAGGCTACGCCATTTTGATGATCTTAGTGCCTCAATCGCAATTCTTAGATTACCGCTTCGGCCAATCATGACTTCTTGCCCCGCTTCTTGGCGTTAGCGCCAGCTTTGTACTTGGTCTTAGCATTTTTTGGCTTCTTTTTATCTTTGGCGGCTTTCTTTTTACCGGTAAGCTTCTCGGGAATTGCTTGCATCAGTGCCGAAACACCCGCCAAATCGTCTTCTTCGGTAGTCTTTGGCATGAAATACATACTACGGCGTAAGGACTGGTGGACTTCGCCAATCGTTGATTGCTCGTCAGCCACAATGACCCCATCGTGCATAAAGACAACACGACTAGCGTATCTAGTAAGTTCTGGATTATGCGTAACCATCAAAATCGTATTTCCGGCTTTGTGGACATCGCTTAACAACTCCATCACCAAGCGCGAAGAAGCACTGTCAAGATTTCCGGTCGGTTCATCAGCGATAATAATATTCGGATTATTGATTAGTGCTCTGGCTATCGCCACGCGTTGAGTCTGGCCGCCACTTAGTTGACGCGGCATAAAGTATTCACGGTCAGCCAAGCCAACGCGATCCAAAATTTCGGATGCTCGTTTTTGCCTCTTGACCCGACCCATGCCTTTGTAGGTAAGGGGAAGAGCGACGTTGTCCAGCACATTAAGCTTCGGTAGTAAATTAAATGACTGAAACACAAATCCAATCGTATCGCGCCTAGCCTTGGCTTGGCGGCTAGGCCGTAGCCGCTCAACCTTACGACCATTGAGCTTATAATTTCCGTGCGTTGGCCTATCCAATAGTCCAATGATATTCATCAGCGTAGACTTACCAGATCCGCTAGGTCCCATCACTGCCACAAATTCGCCAGACTCTACTGTCAATGAAACTTCGTCAAGGGCCACGGCAGTGGCGTCACCGAAGCCGTAAAGCTTGCTAACTTCTGTCAACTCTATAATAGGCATTGGCTAAATTTTACCCCTGAACCATCCCTGGTGGCAAGCAGTAGCTTGATGTAATATTACAAACAAATAAATAATGACGTTTTTGAGGTATAATAAACGCGGTCAAGTTTGGTGAGGCTAAACATACGACAGCCAAATAGGTATGATGACAAGTTTGTATGAGGAGAGGTGTCCGAGTGGCTGAAGGAGCACGCTTGGAAAGCGTGTGTGCAGGCAACTGTACCGCGGGTTCGAATCCCGCTCTCTCCGCCAAATTTGCAAAATCAGATGAATGGCGTAGTGCGCTTTCTATAATTATGTAACTTGAGGTATGCTAGTAGTAAGCATAAACACAACTAGACGGTTATGAACCCTAACGACAACTCCAACAACCATACTCAACAATACAACGGTAATATTCAACCTGCGCAACCTGACACCGGTTACCCGCCTCAAGGCAATATACAACCTTCACAACAGCCGTCAAATCAGACACCGGACGCACAAGCAGGGTATGAATGGTTAGCCAGTTACGACAACCAATCAACTCAACCCCAAAAAGGCGACTCTCTTGGCAAAAAATTACTGTTCATTACCGGAGTAGTTATCATAATCGTAATCTGTAGTTTGCTAATGGTCTTCTCTCTTGGCAAAAGTAACAAACAGGCAGGTATTCCGCATGATACTGCCTCTACTCAATCGACAGACCAACCCCAGGATCAGAGCTCTGGCCAAACCGAAGCTGATACCAGGCGTCAAAACATGCTCAAAACACTTCAGAGTCGTCTGGAAGAATATCATTCTGTATTTGGTTATTATCCAACATTCGATGACGTCACAAACCCTGAGTGGCTCAAAAAGTACAATGTCACCGACAAAGAAATATCCGACCCAGATGGTGGTCAGCCGATAGTAAAAAGCATTCCGTCAACTAACCATTTCTCTTATCAGCCAATTCCAGAAGGGTGCAATAATACGACTAGCAAATGCACTGGGTATACTATAGCCACCGTACTAAGCAACGCCGATATTATTGAACTCAAAAATCGTTGATGTCACTGTTGACGTGCATTCCGCGGAATACGTAGGACAATTATGAAGATCTACTTTACGGTAGTTCCAACACTCTCGCCGGCCGCGGCACGAGCAATATCTCCGGCAGTATCGGCATTAAAAATAACCAGGGGCATATTATGCTCCATAGCCAAACCCATTGCAGCTTTGTCCATAACCATTATCGCACCGTCCGCCAAAGCCTGCTGATAGGACAACTCTCTGAACATCACCGCGTCATCGTATTTGTACGGATCTTTGTCATAAACACCATCAACCTTGGTGGTTTTGAGTACCACATCACACTCTAGCTCTAGTGCTAGTGAAACGGCAGCAGTATCTGTCGTCAAAAATGGACGACCGATTCCTCCGGCAACAATAACCACTCGACCCTTACGAAGATGCTTTTCGGCCAAACGATGAATAAACTTCTCAGCAACTTGTTCAGCAAAAATATTCGACAAACAGCGGGTACGAATATCGCACGCCTCGAAAATATCAGTTAGCGCAAGAGCATTCATCATAGTACCAAGCATCCCCATATGATCTGCCGTAACACGCTTGATTCCGTGGCCAGCTATCTGTGCTCCACGTAAAAAGTTTCCTCCGCCAACCATGATAACAACCTGTGTACCATTGTCGGAAACCTTTTTTACCTCTTCGGCCAGCCAAGATGCACGCTCGGGATCAATACCACTTTCAAACTTTCCAGACAGCTGTTCACCTGATAGTTTTAGCAGTACACGTTTATACATTGGTTCATAGTCTAGCAGATATTCACACGATAACGCTATACTTATATGTATGAAAATATACTCATGGAACGTAAACGGTATTCGCGCAGTTATTCGCAAAGGAGAATTCAAAAAGTTTATCAACACCTTTGACCCGGATATACTCTGCTTACAGGAAACCAAGGCAGAGCAAGGACAAGCCGATATTGATTTGCCTCAATATGAAGAATACTGGAACTCATCTCGCACAAAAAAAGGCTATAGTGGTACCGCTATATTTAGCAAAATAAAACCCCTTAATGTTACAAATGATATCCCTAAAAAATTTGTTGAAGCAGGTGGACTAACTCACGATAATTATGGTCATAGCAACGACGAGGGTAGAGTGATAGTCGCAGAATTTGATAACTATTACGTAGTAACCGCTTATACACCAAATGCCAAAGATGACCTCTCGCGCATTCCACTACGAGAACAATGGGACAAAGCCGTGATGCTGTACTGTGCGGAATTGCAGAAGAAGAAACCGGTCATTTACTGCGGGGACATGAATGTCGCCCACACCGAAGACGACCTCGCCAACCCTAAGCCAAACATCGGCAAAAAAGGCTTTACCAATGAAGAGCGCGCCGGTTTTGATAACTGGATATCTGCTGGCTTTATCGACACATTCCGCTTATTCACTCAAGGGAAGGGACATTACACCTGGTGGAGTCATTTTGCCAAGGCCAGAGAGCGCAACGTTGGCTGGCGAATTGACTACTTTCTGGTGTCTGAAAGCCTGAAGAAAAAAGTCAAATCAGCAAAAATTCACGCCAATCAACTAGGATCTGATCACTGCCCAATAGGCATAGAAATCATTGAATAATTTTTGCCATCGTGTACCATTAGCATAAGGAGTACATAATGCCCAAAACCAAAAAAACTAAAAAGCAAATCAAACTAAGCACCAAAACAATCGCTGTCGGAGCAGTAGCAATAATCGCAGTGTTACTAGTCTCCATCCAAATTTATTTCAATCTTTATGTTTGGAATGTCCTGAAAATACAATCGACAACACAACTAAGAACTCAAATCATTAGTGCAATAGACGGTCTCTTTGAACTCAGAAAATCACCTACTGATGGCCAGAAGATCCCTGAAGCCCGACTGATCTTGCCGAAGGGCAAGGGTGACTTAGCGACAGTAAAGTACACGTATAACGAACCCATGGACGTTATACCAGCAACCATTGACATCTCGTCATATGCTATCCTCAATACTAGCAAGTCAGTAGTTGATGGAACTTCGATAGATGAACTATTCGAAAGCACACCAATAGCCCAAGCTTGTGCTCGTGGTTTCCAGATCAGTTTTGAATATCCAAATATAGACAGTGGGGATACTTCGCTCAAATTTATCGCAAAGAAGAAGTTGGCCGACAACAGAGATATTTACATAACGCGAGAACAAAATTGTGGTGACAAAAGCAAAGAGTCGGGCTCAACGGAACATATCCTACACCAGATGATGGACGAACTCGAAAAGTATCTGCTTCAAATCCAAAGCTACTAACTATATCCATACCGACAGGCTCGTAAATAGTTTACGAAAAATATTCTTCGTGTATGCTCCAGTAATGTTCGAATAGATCGGATACCCCTGACACAAGCTTTTCCCGCATTTTTTGATAATATTGAACATAATACTCATCATTCTTAGATAGTTCTATCAGACTATTAATCAGCAGGATGGTTCGCTCCATGAACTCATCGGAAACATATTTATCAACAAATTCCTCGCCAAGTCGACAAATTGGCGATATAAATCCTATCACGCGTTCAAAAGAGTCACTAGACACATCTTCCCTTGACAAATCCTCGATAACTGCCGTCTGTATTCTATCTATGTCAATATACAGGGTATCAATATCTATTATGTCTTCGTAAAGATTAATAAACTGTTGCTCTATAGTTCGGTCTATACTTGTTGCGCCTGCCTGGATAACATCCATGACTACTCCCTTGACACGTCTGGAAGCGTCTTCTGCGATAATTGATTTTTTGTTAGGGTCGGAACTTGGTAAGCGAAGGGCGAGTTGTGCTATTTCATGTTTGAACATCTCGGCACTTATATCATCTAATCCGTCCGGGTGTTCCAAGATATTTTGCAAAACTTCTATCTCTCGACGAGCCATCGATGATTCCAGGTCAATGAGGAGTTTGGGATCGCTCTGCCATAATTCTCTCACCATAGATTTGAGGTTGGTTAACTTTGGATATTCTAGCGGGACAAACATCGAACTTGTTGCCCGAATACTGTCGGGTAGATCAATGGATAGATTCATCTGATTATATACGTGAAAAAATTCAGATCTGACAAATGCCGGGTTAATTAGCTCGGTCGAGCGCCCAAAATTCATCAAGACACCTGCGCGCGCAAACCAAGATTCTCTCATCCAAGATTGAAGGTTAGCTTCTAGGGTTTCTGTGGCTTGCGCACGCCACAGCTCGTCGCGATGTTTGATGCGATCATAGATCGACACCTTGTGCTCCTCTTCAGGATCAGAACCCCAAAACCTCCATATTCTATGCGTATAATCGTGAATGTCTGGATACTTCAGCAACATCTCTATGTGGATACTATCAGCATATTCAAGATATTGCTCAAGCTCCTCTGGATATCTTTTCGCCAATTCCATAGCCATGTTATAAATACCCAGAAAGTCTTTTGGTTTCATTTGAGTTTTGTGTACAATTTCGCCCGCTTCCTCATCTATGACACTCAGGGGCAATAAGGTTGCCTCAGATAGCCCAACATGAACATATGCCAGGCCGGCGTTTAGTTCATGCCTATCCCACGATTCGACATCATCATTAATCCCTAGAGCACGCACACCACGAGCCAAAGTATCAGCCTTACCATACTGTCCACTAGTCATCAGCTCCTGGTAACTTTTCTCTGCCTGTTCCGATGAAATATCCTTAAGCTCAGTCACGTTCTCTAGAACCTCCTGCCAATCTCTTGCAAAGGGGACAACTCCATTATCATGCCACGTTTCAAAGGATGGATTATGAACTGGTAGGTCCAATTCAGGCAAGCGTTTGTCTATTAACGCCAAGCCGAGTGCATAATAGGTTGGGTCAAAGTATTCACTTCCGTCAAAAAGTGACTGTTCGTTTTCTGACCTCATGACCTTACTTCAATGCCTTACTAATTGCGTAATCGACAGAGTGTTGTAGGCTATCGTGCAAATCAGCTAGCAACACGTTGTTATCCTGCCCAGAGTAAACAATCGGGGTGTCAACCCACATCTGTGGATGTCGCCTGTCCCCTTGGTAGGTAAAGCCAATTGGCACGATCCCCACCATCAAATTTGACG
This sequence comes from Candidatus Saccharimonadota bacterium, assembly GCA_020428105.1. Classification (GTDB taxonomy): domain Bacteria; phylum Patescibacteriota; class Saccharimonadia; order Saccharimonadales; family JAGQNK01; genus JAGQNK01. The sequence continues at coordinate 3,868 of JAGQNK010000002.1, read as the reverse complement.
CTACGCCACCTAGCACTGCGCAGATCCCGGGCTTTAGCTCTTGAACGACATCTGGTTGCTCTTGGTTACGGGTTCCTTCTGGGAATATCGCCATATGCTGGCCATCGTTCAACTTTTGGATAGAAGTCTGAAGCATTCTGTTGGTAGCTTGCCTGCGCAAATCAGTATCTTCCGTATTGACATCCTTTTTACGAAATGCCGGAATAGCCCCCATAGCATCTACCCCTCGTCGCAAAACAGGGCGCAATAACTTGTTGGGATGATGGAATAGTATTTCTTTGGACTGAATGAACGTGTTGCCGACCATGGGTCTAAAAGCTTTTTCCCGTAGCGCCATTGAACTCACAACATACTGATCATTATCCGATAAGTGGTTAACCGCTACCACCAGACGACCGTCTTCATGTAATATATCCTCTATCGCTTCCTCGGCTCCTGATGCATACTCAACATTTGGACGAAACATTAAAGACATAACCTTGTGTCCTATATAAGCCCCGGCTTTTGGTTGCTTATATTGAGCATAATAATCATAAACTGCTTCGTGATTGCGTAAAGTGACTTCTGGTTTTCTCATAAGCTAAACTATACGCAGAAGAACAAAATATGCAATAAAGTGAGATAAAAACAACACCAATCGGGAATATTTGTTAGACTACATTTATGAGCAAATTTGCGGTTTTTGATATCGACGGCACGCTAATAAGGTGGCAGTTATATCACGTTGTCGTGAATCGCTTGGCGAAGAATGGTGCACTTGGAGAGGACATAGCCAGCAAGCTTCGACAAGCGCTAATGGTCTGGAAACGACGAGAATCATCAGAAGCGTATAAGGCTTACGAAAGACTCCTAGTAGCAAGCTATGAAAAAGCTCTGCTAAACATAGATGCCGAAGTGTTCGACCAGCTGGTACTTGACATTGTCGACGAATACAAGGACCAAACCTACGCCTATACCCGCAACCTGGTGCACGACCTGAAAGAAAAGGGGTACAAGCTATTCATTATCTCTGGATCACACACCGAAATGATAGAACAAATTGGCAAATACTACGGATTCGACGATTGGCTCGGCACGGAATATGAACGCAACGGGAATCGATTTACTGGAAAAGTACAAACAGCATCACTAGACAAACGTAAATCACTCGAAACATTACTCGACCGCCACGATGTTACCATGAAGGGAAGTATTGCAATTGGTGATACCAAAAGTGACATACCAATGCTTGCCGCAGTCGAGCAACCGATTGCCTTCAACCCTGACAAATTTCTGCTCGCCGAAGCCCGCGCACAAAACTGGAAGATAGTCGTAGAACGCAAAAACGTAATCTATGAGTTAGAATCAAAGAATGGAACCTACATACTGGCAACTGCAAAAATTTGACCAGCCACTATTTCCGGATATCATCTGGAGTAGGCCGGAACACAAAAGTTCCGCTGGCAAACTGCTGATTATTGGTGGTAACTTGTATGCCTTCTCGGCCCCAGCCGAGGCTTTCGCCGAAGCAGGGAAGGCCGGCGCCGGAACAATACGCGCTGTTCTGCCAGATGCTACCAAAAAAATAGTTGGCCGCATGATAGAACACATCGAATATGCTCCCAGTACCCCGAGCGGTAGTTTCAGCCAAAAAGCCCTGGCTGAATTACTTGACCTGGCCAGCTGGTCTGACGGCACGCTACTGGCAGGAGACATTGGTAGAAATTCAGAAACCGCAATCGTACTCGAAAAATTCATTACCAAATACAACGGTCGTCTCACCATCACAAAAGACGCGGCCAATTACGCAATATCCGTACCAGAAATAATCCACCAGCGCGAACAAACACTATTAGTCATCAGTTTCGCACAGCTCCAGCAGTTCACCGCAAACCTGAAATTCGATAAGCCATTTACTTTTGATATGACCTTGCTCAAACTTGTAGAAACCTTGCGCGAGTTTTCACTAACTACAAAAAATATCATTATGGTCAAACATTTAAACCAAATACATTGTGCTTACAATGGCCAGGTAATTAGTACAAAATTGAGCTATGACACCGATATCTGGCGTGTCAAGACTGCTACTCACGCGAGTGTCTGGTGGATGCAAAACCCTACTAAGCCACTACAAGCAATTGCAACTTCACTAGTAAAGATCAAAATCTAGACAAACGCTCTAATCTTCAAAGGGGAGTATCTTACCACAAGCCAAGCGCGGCCCACCACTATAGCCACTGCCAGATTCTCCTGGACGGTAAGGATCGGGGTTTGCGTGCACCATCAAGGCAGTTCCCTCAGGTGCCGAGGCTGCACCTAGAATAGAAACAGGCCCGTCACTTAGAGTAATCCGAGTGGTGATTGTCTCCATCGCGCCCTTTCCATCTGGACCGATTGTAATATTCGGTAAATCTCCGGCATGATAACCGTGATTAGCATCTGGGTCACTGTTGCCACTTGGGCCTGGGTCGAAATGGCCGCCAGCACATTTAAAGCCGTCACAACCACAGTCCCCCTTTTCATGAACATGCACTGCGTGCTGTCCAGTCGTAAGTACAGCCGGATCACCAGACAGCTCAAGTCGTACATGTACATACTTCCAGCCGTCAATGTCATACTCAGTAAATTCTGCTGCTCCTTGTATATTGGGGCCGCTGACCTCAGCACGAGCTTTTTTGGTAATAATTTTGTTGTCAGCCAACAAATCAACTTTCATACATTCCCCCGTATTCATCTTTATGTTATCTATTTTACCAAACACCCACAAAGCGTATACTAAAAATATAAAATGGAGGTGTAAATGAAGAAGTTATTGCCAATCCTAATTATCAGCCTAGTCATTGTGGGTGGGGGCATCTTTCTACTAACAAAAGACAAGAACAACTCGCAAACAAACAATGTCTCTGTCAAACCATCGAATAGTAACAACTCTTTGAACATATTTGAAGGTATTAGCACCGAAGGCCTATCGTTCAAAGCAACCATGACAACCGAAAAAAATGGCAAGAAAATTGTTGCGATTATAGAAGCAGATGCAAAGACAGGCGCATACAAGTATTCGTCGGATGTCAACAAAGCATCCTTCAATATGATATACACCAAAGACGCTTACTATACATGTCAGTCAGCGGACAACTGTATTAAGTATCCATTAAGTCAGGGTAACAGTGCTGGCTTCGACCCCGAAGTGTATCAATATGACAACAAAGAGCTAGCGAAGTTCAAAGATACTGCCAAATCACTAGGAACCGAAAGCTGCCCAGCCGGTACTTGCACGGTCTGGGAAGTAATCTCGGGAAATACCAAGTCAAAAGTATACATCGACACCAAGACCAAGCGAGTCAGTCAAGTAACCGGCAATTACGACAATGCATCGACTCAGATTGTCTACGATTATCAAGAAGTAAACGTACAAATACCTACCAAATTCCAGGAAATCAAAATGCCAACTTTGCCAACACAATAGCAGGATGTTCTATGATCTGCGTCAAAAGGATTTATGATACAACTGATGCAACAGATGGTCTACGAGTATTAGTTGATCGTATATGGCCCAGGGGACTCGCCAAAGAAAAAGCAAACATAGATCTATGGCTCAAAAACATCGCTCCTAGCGCTGAACTAAGGCGTTGGTTTGGGCATGAACCTTCCAGGTGGCAAGAATTCAAAAAACGCTATAACCTCGAGTTATCGACCAATTCATTGCTGGTCAACAATCTGCTAACCTCTGTCGAACAAAATGAAACTGTGACACTGCTATATGGCGCCAGGGACACACAACATAATAACGCAATAGCACTACGTGAGTATCTCTTGAAAACGATAAAAGATAAACAAGTCGACTAGATAGACTTATGTATACATTTTGTGCTAACCTTAACCAAAATAA
>JAGQNK010000025.1 GCA_020428105.1 Candidatus Saccharimonadota bacterium | reverse complement strand
CCAGGGGCTACAACATTAAATCGAACGCTTGGGTAGCTTTTAGCCAACGCTTTAGTAATCGAAACGACACCAGCTTTAGTAGGTGCGTAAGTAAGCGTACTCATTGTTGCAAGATTAGAATAGCCTTTGATAGAGCTAATATTCACGACACTACCAGAACCTTTTTCAAGCATACTTGGCAGTACAGCCTGAATGCAATGCAATGTGCCAAGTACATTGACCCTGTACTCCTCCAAAGCCTTGTCATCATCAACTTCTGAGATATCTTTGATGAAATTACGAGCCACGCCAGCGTTATTAACCAATGCGTCTATATGACCCAGTTCTTTTACAGCTGCGTGGGCTGCCTCTTTATCTGCAACATCAAACACTGCCTTAACCGAGCCTGCAAGCTGTTGATAAACAGTATTTAGCTCCTCGCTATCCGATTTACCATGAACGATAACTTTATAGCCTTGCTTGTGCGCCAGTGTAGCAATCGCTTTGCCGATACCACGACTAGAGCCTGTTATTAGAATTGTTTTCATTTATGCCTCGTGATCACTTTATTCCGTATAAAACTTTGGGATTCAGCTACTGTTCTGACCAGCGGGTTTGGCATTCTTTGATAATCTTTTTAGCTTCTTCGGCGTCGCCCCAGCTCTTTACAATTGTTGTCCCTGGCTTTTTGAGGTCTTTATAGTGGTTGAAGTGGTGTTCGATTTTCTTGCGCCATTGTTGATGCAAATCATCTATTGAAGTGATGGCATTATCGGTATTGCGGTCATCTTCTGGTACGCAAATAATCTTGTCGTCAGTTTCGCCATCGTCTTCGAATCGCAAAACGGCAATAACACGAGCCTTTAAATATACGCCTGTTGGAATTGGATCATTAGTTAGCACTAGGGTGTCTAGCTCATCGCCATCGTCATCCAGAGTTTGCGGAATGAACCCATAGTTCACAGGCTTGGCAAAAATACTTGGCTCTACGCGGTCAAGTTCAAAGATAGCCAGTTTTCTATTCCATTCGATCTTGAGTGTTGACCATTTTGGGATCTCGATTACGGTATTAATAATGCCGCTATCGACATCTCCAGCGTCTAAAATTTGATTATAGTCAGCCATCACTTTCTCCTTGGTTCGTTTAGAATGTTTGTCTTATGTATTGTACAATAGAGATAAGAATATTATGAAACACCTAAATATTGTTGCTCATCGTGGTGCTTCGGGTCTTGAGCTTGAGAACACCGCCACTAGTATCGAACGGGCTTTGCGGTTGAATGTTTCGGCAATTGAACTAGACCTTCGGCTTACCAAAGACGACAAACTTGCCGTATGTCACGACAGCGACCTAGCACGTATTGCCAACGATCCACGCAAAGTCAGAGGCCTTACTCTAAAAGAGCTAAAGAAAGTCAAACTAATTGACGGCTCATCAATACTCTCCCTACCCGAGGCATTGCAGATCGTAGGTAAAATGCCGGTAATTCTAGAACTAAAGGACGGCGACAGCGCTCGATTACTGCTAAAGGAGTTGAGGAATTTCCCGCATTCTAATGTATCTGTTGCCTCTTTCAAACTCAACGAGCTAGCCCTGCTCCGAAGTCTGGCACCGGCTATGCAGCTGTATGCGCTGGAATTAACCAAACCATTTGAGTCTATCCAACTAGCCAGTATGCTCGACCTTGATGGTATTGGCCTGAATTTTTGGTTACTCAACCCGCTTACCTACCATTTTGCAAAAAGACGAAAACTGAAAATCTACGTCTTCACACTCAACCGCAAACTAGTCGCCAAGTTTATTGGCAAAATGTATCCAACCGTCGCACTATGCACCGACCATCCTGAATGGTTTATTGCTCCGTCAAACAAATTAAAACATGGGAAAGGCGAACAATGAAGGCAACCATTATACGCAAAGAACAAGAAACACCAAACATCCATACTTTTTACTTCAAGACAGAAAAAGAATTCAACTATATTGCTGGCCAGTTTACTGAAATTCAGCTTCCACTGAGCAACCCCGACGAACGAGGTAACAAAAGGTGGTTCACTCTCTCATCATCGCCCACGGAAGAGTTCGTATCGATTACTACCAGATTAGATCCAGTTAAACCAAGTGCCTTTAAGCAAGCCTTGTTTCATCTAGAGTCCGGCGCCCAGATAACCCTTGCCGAACCAATGGGTGACTTTGTGCTACCAAAGCAAAAAGACACATCACTTATATTTATTGCTGGAGGGATCGGTATAACTCCAATGCGCAGTATGATCAAATGGCTATCAGATACAAATGAACATCGTGATATTACCTTGTACTACGCAGCCAAGGTTATGGAAGATATGGTCTTTCTGGACTTATTCCAAAATACAGACATTAAGTTTGAACCAATTCTGGGCAGCCCTCCAAGTGACTGGCAAGGCATGACCGGACGCCTCACCTCAAAAACGATCATGAGCCTACCGAACGTCCTCGACAATACTTTGGTATACATCTCTGGGCCAGAGCCAATGGTCGAAACGTTCAATACCGAGCTTCAACAAGGCGGCATCCCCGAGCATCGCCTTGTCATGGATTACTTCCCGGGCTACACAGAGCAAAACATATAACAATCTACATCTTGTTCACGTTATCATCGCTTGGTTTTCGTTCAGCTAACACCGCAATTGTTTTTATATACGTTTGCAACTGATCTGACGGAATATCGTTCACCCAATCGCGCATAGCTTGATCAACCTCTTGCTCAATATTCTCCACAAGTTTATTACCAGCATTCGTACTAACCAATCGTCGACTGCGCCTATCCTGACGACTAATTTTTTGCTTTAGCAACTTATGCTTAGTCAAATTTGTGATCAGTGCCGTAACCTGAGGTAACGTTACGTCAAGAGTTGCAGCAACTGCAGACATTGTCATCCCTTCTTTTGGGCCATTCTTTACAGTTCCCATCAATAGCCATTCCATCAATGTCACATTGAACTGATCAAGTTTTTTGGATACAACTAATCGCAATGCCCGATCGGCTCGTGAATGCAACAAACAAGCCTGATACATGGTTATTGATGATGCGTCATCCAAATCTATTTCCATACCTATATTAGTTTTGCTACAAAACTATGTCTTGTAAAGTAAATTTCTTACAACCTATCTATTATTTCATAAATACATAATGCTAATAATCGTGCAGTCACATCGCGTAAATAAATATATAGAATTATGTACTCACGTCAGCGACAGCTGGAACAGGTGGTGTAACGACGTGCTTATCTTTATTCTCAAGATACTTTCGTATCATCAAGGCGGCCGTTGCTCCCTCACCTGTTGCACTAGCAATCTGCATTGTTGCGCCACTTCGCACATCACCTGCTGCAAATACTCCTGGCATTGATGTCTCTAAATTTGCATCCGTAACTATCATCCCAATCTCATCAAGCCTGATGTCTGTTCCCTGCAAAAAATCGGTATTTGGGCTTAGGCCAACAAAAACAAAAACTCCATCAGCTGCTACTTCAACCTCACTGTTGTTGGTTTTGTCTGTTCCTTTGACGGCAACAACTTTCCCTTCTTCGTTACCAACAATTTCATCCGTAGTGGTATTCATATGCACCGTAATCTTGTCGGCATGCTCTTTCAGCTCTTTCTGAAGGATCTCTGATGCTCGCATCTTATCTCCCCGCACCAACAAATCGATATGAGTGGCAAAACGTGTCAAAAATATTGCCTCTTGCACGGCGCTATTACCGCCGCCGACAACCACTAATCGCTTATCTCGATAAAACGCACCGTCGCAAGTAGCACAGTAGTGGACACCCTTACCATAGAATTCTTGCTCACCAGGCACACCAATCTTCTTGTAGTCACTGCCCGTAGCGATCAACACAGATTTAGCAAAGATATCACCGTCGGATGTGGAAAGCTTCTTTAAGCCGTTTGTTTCAGCGATGCCAAAAACCTCGCCCAACCTAATCACAGCGCCAAATCGCTCAGCCTGCTCGTTTAGCCCTTGCGCAAGATCTAGACCAGAAATACCCTTTGGAAACCCAGGGTAGTTATCAACCCAATCGGTCACAGCTGCCAAACCGCCAATAACACCCTTTTCAAACAATACAGTGTCAATATCTTCTCTTGTCGTGTAAATAGCGGCCGTCAACGCTGCAGGACCGGCACCTATCATTACAACATCATGAACTTCTTGCTGTGTCATGCAATTTTCCTACCTTATGCCAATGCTGGTGCTAGTTTTGAAAGATTGTATCCCACAACCACCTCTTTGCTGTCGTCCTGCTTTGTTACAACCGTCACAGGCACAGCCATCTGACCACTCATCTCAAAAGCTTCTTTTTGGCGCTCAGGGTTGACGTCTAAGTTCACTTCTTCGTAGCGATAACCTTTTGCCCCAAGCCATTTTTTGACCATAACACAATACGCGCAAGTATTGGTAGTAAAGATTGTAATATTTTTGACCATAGATAATACCTTTCCTAGGTTTTTATTGTGCTCATAACATTATATATAGCGCTTAAGTTAACGTCAACAACACTACATGTTGTGTTTTTATACATATATGGAGATTACGGGTTCTGGACAGCCGTCAGCTCGATATCAAAGACGAGGTCAGCGTTAGCCGGGATATCTGCTGACGGAGAATTTGCCCCATATGCCTGATCTGCGGGGATAATCAAACGGCGCTTTCCGCCAACTTTCATACCTGGCACACCCTCAGTCCACCCCTTGATAACTCCATCAAGCCTAAATTCTATTGGGTCACCCGTATCGTGTGAGCTTTGGAAAATTGTCCCGTTTTTAGCCAAAGCACCGGTATAATGCGCAGTGACAGTAGCTCCTTTCTTGACTTCTTCGCCGTCTCCCTTGGTAACATCAATAATCTGTAACTTGTCTACTTTCTCGATTGGCTCAAAGCCAGCTAATTTGGTACCTTGCAATTTATTTCCTTCCTTTACTTTTGTAGAGTCTGACGAATTTACTGTTTTTTCGGTTTCAGTTTTCGCTACGTTTTCTTTGTTGTCTTGGCCGATTTGCCATATTACTGCAATGCCGGCTCCTACCGATGTTGCTAGAAACAATACTGCCAAAATTAACGCAAAAGCTCTATGATGCGGCTTAGACATCTACCCTCCTTCTTTTCGGAGTTCTATTATAAACACTATACGTTGCGTTTGCTAGTAAATTCTTCAATGTGATCTGACCAACCTGTAGTTGTGACTCGAATAATAGCCTGCTGCAGTTCCGCAGACAAGAAAGGTACATTGGGCAATTCGCTAAGCTCAAGCCAATCCGGTTTATAGAGGTTCTTGCCTAGTTTGTTGATTGCTTCCTCGTGAGTACCAGGCGCAATTTTGGGCTCACCACTGACATAATCACATAAAAATACCATTTGATCTCCGTAGAAATCTGCATGATCAATAAAAACAAGCCGAGGATTTGCAACTTCAATCATTGTCTCTTCATACGCCTCGCGGACAGCGGTCTTTTCTGGAGTTTCGCCAATCTCTACCTTACCACCTGGCAATGTGACATATTCGGTTCCAAACTTGTTACGACGCATAACCAACAATTTGTTATCTCGTATGACAATCGTTCGCGCTGAAGTCCTGTTCATGTAGTGAATTATACGACTTGATTTCACAAAATTAAAGCATCAGCTAGCTATATCATACTGTCGCAACCGTTTCTTGGTGGCTTCGGTTTTTCTGCCAGTTTGTAGCTTGAGTAGCTGCTCATAAATACCGCCGGATTTTGCTAGCTCTGATGGCGCGCCCATTTCATCAATCTTACCGTCCTTGAGTGTCACGATCTGATCAACGTGCTGAATAGTACTCAGTCTGTGGGCAATAATAATCGTTGTGCGTCCATGCATCAAACGATTTAAAGCTTCCTGGACCATACCCTCAGACTTGCTGTCTAGGCTACTCGTAGCTTCGTCCAGCACGAGTATTGGTGCATCCTTCAGTAGTGCTCGAGCAATAGCAATACGTTGTTTCTGACCACCCGATAGTTTCAGTCCACGTTCGCCTATCTCGGTATCGTAGCCCTTTTCTAGCTTACTAATAAACTCGTGTGCATTTGCAGCTCGTGCGGCTTTTTCAATTTGCTCCAACGAAGCCTTAGGGCTAGCATATGCAATGTTTTCCTTGATTGTACCGCTAAATAGTGCCGGTTCCTGGAACACCACACCAATATGCTCGCGAAGAGACCGTTGAGTAACAATGTTTATATCTTGACCATCGATTCTGATAGACCCAGACGTCGGTTCATATAGACGTAATAACAAGTTTGTCATTGTCGTTTTACCCTGACCACTTTCGCCAACAAGAGCGATTTTACTAGCAGATGGAATGGTCAGCGATATGCCCCGAAGAACATCTTGCTTGTCATCGTAGGCAAATGACACCTTGTCAAACTCAATGATTCCTTTTTCCACCTTTAGGTCTTTTGCACCCAGCGCATCAGCTATGTCTGGCTCAACACTCATAATCTCAAAATAATCCTTGCTGTCCGCTACAGCCCGTTGAGTACTCTCAACCAAAAAACTGATTGTAAAGATTGGAATACGTATCTGCATAGCGTACAGAATCAACGCAACGGCTTGCCCCGGCGTAAACACACCTTGTGCACCACGTACAAAAATATACATATATACACCAAGGAAAATAATATTCAAAACTAATCGTCTTTGGACATCTTTGGTATGCCAGTACTTTGATTGTGGTCGATTAATATCTACACCCTTTTGGTAATGGCGCTGAAAAAACCGCAGTTCCGCCTTTTCAGATACAAAGCTTTTGACAACCTTTATCTGGCTAACCGCTTCGGCAAAGCGTCCTGTTGCAATGTCGGCATGTTTATTCTTTTTGGTTTGATAATCCTGCCAAGTACTACTGCTACGAAAAGTAAGAAACACATATATGGGATACAAGGCAAATAGCATCAGTGCAACCTGCCAACTATAATATGCGACCACTATCAGAGAAAATATTGTAGTAAAGATGAACTGCAGAAAGTTATTGCTCATCATTTGCATAAAATTTGTAATCTGGGCAATTGAGCGGTTCAAGCGGTTTATAATCTTGCCAGACAATTCAGTATCGAAATAGCTCTGTGGTAAAACGGTCAGATGCTCGTAATATCTAACGCTCAGTATTTTGAGTAACTTTGCTGACATTTGATCACCGAGGTATCCACTAATATTACTGAAAAATGTTTGCGACAGGTCAAGCAAGAATATCAACCCAGCCAATATCGCAACATACCGTACATTTGCCGCTGCGCCATGGCGCATTTCGTCAATTGCCCAACCGGAAAGTAGGGGCTGTAAAAGCGTCAATAAACTCAGTACGACCGTAAAACAGCTAATGGCAATGTAGTATGCCTTCAACTTACTTGCAGACTTCAGGATTCGAACTATATCATTCATAACATATCCTTAGCTATTTTCCGCACCCTACCAGCCACCGCCACCACCGCCACCACCGCCACCACCAGCAAAGCCTCCACCGCCACTGCCGGAACCAGACGAAGATGTAGAAGTAGTAAAGTTTGAGTTTAGAGCACTGACACTGCTCCCTAATGTATTGGCGAAATAAACTGCATTAAATGTTCCGTAATTACCGGTATACCAACTGGGTTCTTCTCGATATATATTTTCAAACTGCTTAGACCATGACTTCTCCACACCTAATGCAACAGCATAGGGCAAAAGTTTCTCAAACAATTCAACCGTGTGCGAAGGTTCAGCGAATGGCCGGTCGACACTCTGAGTCATGGCGAGTCTGTCCTTCTCTGCAGTCTCCATATACATTTTTAGTCCTTTGATTTTGTCTAACGACTCCACCCCCGCATGTGACCTTCTAGATAGCCCTGCCATACATAAAATGGCTACCGCACCCTGAATCACCAACCCGAGTATCCAGCCCCAGCCAAGACCAGCTACAGGTGGTAAAACCACCGCGAATGATAAAACCAATAACCCGACCAGTATCGCAACCTGTTTCTTTGGCGCTTCCTCAATCAGACCATAATCTTTTACTAGAGAGTCTCTCATTTTTGTCCTGATACTTGATACTGTTGTAAGCATAGAGCTTTTATTTATCTTGCTTATGTCTTGAATCTCACCTTGTTGTACTTTGGCAAAAATAGCAGAAAGCAAGGCCCTCTCATGGTGTTTTAAGTCTTTGAAATCAGTCTTCATTAGCTCTAGCTTAAACTTGCGTTGCTTGAACAGCCCTAGTATCTTGGACTGTTCGTCATGAACCTTTATATATCCCCGTACTGCCAAATCTATCAAAGTCGCCGTTAGGTCCCTGCTGTCAACATGATAATCGTAAAGCATTCCAGCCTCGGCTGGAGTTAACCCAAGCGGAACCTCGTACTCGGGAACTACGATACCCTTGCCTTTGTAATCTCTACCCCACCGCCACCACTGCGATATAGCAAAAGCACTCAGGGCCAAACCAACACCAAGACCAACCAGCTGCTTTGCGTTATCCTTGTACCAGTCTGTTTTATCTCTGGGGACAAAGACACCTTTTTGAAACGGAATAGCAACAGTCAGGGTTTCATTAGGTCCCAGTGGAGATGTAGACATGAACTTATATCCCTTATCTGTTTTTGTGATATTACAAACGGACTGGGTACTTTTCAACTTACCTGTATAGCAAGAAGAAGATGGAATACCTTCGCTTGACCACCCTTCGGGTAAAATAACTTCTCCGCGAACTTGATAGAATGGCTGTTGCCACTGATCACCATTAATATCCCAATACCATTCGTCATACCTGTCGAATGATGTAATGATATTACTCATCGTATAACGAATTTCATAGGTATGGTCGCCTGTTATAGTCTTGTTAGTATCACCAATCTTCAATACTTTGTTGTTAGCCTGTTTATACGTTGAATATGGGCTTTCTGTACCGTCAAGCTTTACCGATTGAATTTCGAGCCGCAAAGTGTTGCCTCGATAATCAACTGGTATTGCACGCAAAATTCCATGATTCTGATCTGAAAAGTTTACCTTGATTGTTTCCGTAACACCCATTTTGCCGCCATGAGTTGTATTTTCTATATTGTATAGACCATCAAAATCAACAACGACAAAGTTTGATGCATCAGCTTTTACTGCGCCACTCGAAAGCAACAGTACAGAAGCTAGAATTGCTACAAATAGCAAGATTTTCTTCACTTACAGCCTCTCGCTTCCAAGCTTTTGACTTGCTATAGTAGCTAACTTGTCAAGTAGCCCACTAACCTCTGCTGTCTGCATAGTCTTTTCGTTATGCGCAGCAGTTAGCCTAAATGTTATATGCTTGTTGTTGTCTTTCTGGAAAATATCGACCGGAGCAATGTTTGCGTAAATGTTGAGCCCTGTCAGTTTGCCTAGTTCTTCGTCCAACAAAACTTTTACATCTGCATATCTAGTATCGGAGCTAACTCTGAGCGATAAGTCCTGTTCCGCTTTTGGAAAACGAGACAAAGGTTTGTAGGTAGCATCATTCGATTTCGACTGCAGTGCGCGTAAGCCAATCTCGAACCCAGCGGAATATTGCGGTAACTTTAGAGACTTGGCAACCGATTGCTTAAACTCACCAACAATACCAAACACAGTCCCGTTGATATCACAAACAATTGCACTCCTAGATAGATCATAGGGTGCCGCTACATGAGAAAGTACGGGATTACTCCGAAGAACTTCGTCATTGGCAGGTCGTTTGATTATCTGTGTCCGGCACGCCCTGGCAAGTGTATCTAAATACAGATTTGCTTGATAAAACACCGCTCCGTTGTAACTTTTGGATGTTTTTTCGTCAGCAGCAAAAACCAAACTTACGGCATTAAACTCCATTGGAACTGTTACTTCTCTTTGGTCTTGCTGTCCTTTGATGTGTGATTTCCCTATCTCAAAGATCGCAAATTGTCCGTATCCCAACTTTACATTGACATGAACTTTCTCTAACAAACTAGGAGTCAAGCTGGTTCGATAATACTGCAAACTGGGGCTCAAAGCATTTCCGAGCTCAAAAGCTTCTTTTCTGCTCTGACCATTTTTATCAAGCAAATTCCTGTGCACAAAACCGTAAGTCAAAACCTCGTTTGCCCCAGCTTTCGCGAGTGTGTGCCGAATATCTGTCTTTAGGGCCAAGAGTTTATCGCGTTCAACAGGCTTAATGCTTCGTCTTGGCAACTGAATCGGTAGACGATCAAACCCATGCAGTCGTCCAACTTCTTCAACAATGTCTTCTGCAATTTCGATATCGGTTCGCCAATAAGGATGTGATATTGAAAGCTCCGTACCAGATACCTTTACAGTGAATTCGACATTTGCCAACAGCTCGGACATCTCTACTGTTGAAAGCTCAAGGCCTAATCGCTCATTTACAAATTCACTCGACACCTTTACTGGTGAAATCTCAAACTGTTTATTCTTGATATCCACTACATCACTCGCAACATGACCACCGGCTACATAGATGAGGGTTGTGACTGCTTCTTCGGTCACTACATCATTTTGTAACGCACTTTGGCCTTTGTTAAATCGCGTCACCCCATCAGTGAACAAGCCATATTTCATGCTAGTCCGACGTATGGAATACATATCAAAGTTCGCACATTCCAACACGATATCTTTGGTATTTTCGTCGACTTGCGTATCTTTACCGCCCATGACACCACCGATAGCAACCGGTATGTCATTGCTAGTAATTAAAATTGTGGAGTTATCTTTTAGCTCAACTTCCTTACCATTCAGAAGCATAACTTTATCACCCGCACGAGACATTCTTGTCTCCAACTTGACTGTGTCGTTAGTGCCACTGATTATTCGTAGTTTGTTAGCATCATATGCGTGCGTCGGTTGACCAGTAAGATACATCAGGTAGTTCGTTACGTCGACGATATTATTGATCGGCTTTAGGCCAACCCTAGCCAAATAGGTCTGTATTATGAATGGGCTTGGTCCAACCCTCAAGTCGCTGAGAGCTACAGCCATAAATCTTGGTACCAATTCGGTCGCACCATTACGAACATCTAGTGTGATTTTACTCGACTCTGGCTTAATACGACCAAGTGATGACTTGTACCAATCGGGGCTCGTAAATTTGATCCCCTGGATGCCTGCAATTTCGCGTGCTACACCAAGAATTCCAAAACAATCTGGTCGGTGCGTAAACATCTTGTTCTCAATATCAATTATATAGTCATTTAGCTCATAGGCTTCCGCAAAGTAGGTCCCGGGTTCGGCTGGCGTGTCCAGTTCAGCTATACCACCGTGATCATCACCAATAGCTAATTCCGCCGAGCTGGCCAACATACCGCTGCTCATAACCCCTCGTAGCTCTCTTGAGCCAAGCACAAATGGATCCTTATCGGCCGTACTCGGTACGGTTACACCAGGTGGTAACCAAGCGACCTTTAGACCTACTCGAACATTTGGTGCGCCGCACACCACCTGAACAAGTCCATTATCGTCACGCTCAATGTCTTTCGCCTGGCCACCATCATCTATCTTGCAAACATTGAGCTTGTCGGCATTCGGATGCTTTTCGCAGGAAACAACCTGAGCGACAAAAATGCCCCTATATCTTTCCTCTAGGTCAATAACTTCTTCGACGGCACCTAGTTGTGCACCAATCTTCTTCACAAGCTCATCAACTGACAAGTTGACATCGGTAAACTGTTTGATCCAATTCAGGCTAATTTTCATGCTTCGTTTCCATATCTATCTTTTGAGTTTCATACCTCATGCGAACTGCCTCAAAAAGTCTAGTTTTGCTGATTCGAAATGACGAATATCTTCGATGCCATACTTCATCAGTACCAATCTATCTATACCCACACCCCATGCAAAACCAGTGTATATTTCCGGGTCAATGCCAGCCATCCGAAGCACGTTTGGATGCACCATACCACAGCCAAGAAGCTCTAGCCAGTCATCATCTTCTGTACCCGTACCCTTGCGCAACGATTCTGGCCGACTAATTGCAAATTCAAAGCTTGGTTCGGTAAATGGGAAGTAGAACGGTTGGGTTTTTACCTTTAACTGCTGCTGATAGTATTCTTCCAAGAAAGTCTTTAGCGTAGCAATAAGATGACCAGCATTGACACCCTTGTCAACGTATACTCCTTCTAGTTGATAAAACGTGTGCTCATGTGTCGCATCTAAATCTTCATTACGAAATACGCGTCCGGGAATTACGACTGCAATCGGCTCGTTTTTTTCCAAGTTCTCTTTGTACTTTTTGAGAACACGGTTCTGCATAGTACTCGTGTGAGCAGGCGCAATCAAACCATCCGTGGTCATAAACGTATCGTAATCATCACGTGCCGGATGGCCCTCAGGGAAATTCAGGCTCTCGAACATATGATAGTCATCATCTATTTGCCGCGATTCAACAGCATTGAAGCCCATCCGATAAAAAATATCCAGTATAGCATCCATCTCGGTCATCAAAGGATGTATGCTGCCACCTGTAGAAGGTAAAAGCTCTGGCCTATGACCATTCACATTTACGTCAAACGGTGCAGTCACATCAATTGTGGCCAAGCGCTCTTGCGTATCAGCCGATTCATTCACTATATTCTGAAGCTCTTGCTTTAGGTGATTGATATCTTTGCCGAAGCTGGCTCGTTGCTCAACAGGTAATGTTGGTAGCTCTGCAAGCAAGCCTTTCAGCTCAACGGCCTTCAGTATTTCAGCCTTATTAACTAGACTGCTGGCACGTGCGTGCAGAATATTGGCAACATCAGATACTCTTGAATTTTCGTAACTCATAGTCACTCTATATTGTATTACATTGCTGGTCCAAAACTAAAACCTTTGCTCCTTAGTTCATGCCAGGCAAATTCTTGAGCCAACGCCTCATATGCTGAAAATCAAAATCTATATCATGAATTGTATGATGCAACGCATCCTTCACCTCATATCCCTCATATGTTGTAGTTCCAGGTAAAGATCCGGCAACTGAAGTCATGGTATCCGCTAAGTTCTTCTCTTGTGAGTAAGGCGTCATTCTGTTGCTTATAACTAGATAATCTGTTGATCCCCAGGCGTAAGCGATGCTCGGCACATTAGCTGCATTGGCCGTAATCATATCATTGATACCGCAAAAATTTACGTCGCCGCTGCCAGAATCAACATGCTGCCCCCTAAACATCCTACACGTTGCTTGCATAATCCCTACGCCCGTACCCAAATATGGCCAATTAGGATCTGTGGGGTCCCATGATTTGAGATAATTCAGGTTTATTGGCGCCGATAAAATATATGCGCCCAAAAATGTCGGATCAGCAACATTTGGACAACCAAAGGTAGAGGTATTGCCCGCCAAAGTTAAATCTCTGCCACCACCATCATTAGTCAATCCCTTGCTAACAACAGCGCCTAACGCGTTATAGGCACCGGCTGAATGACCTGATGCTACAAATTTACTAGGGTTTAAGTTATATGTTGGGGCCGCAGTTGTTTGTAACCAGTGAGTCGCTTCTTTATAGTTCAAGATCATCGATGGATAAACACCGGTCTTATTGTTGGGATCCCAAGCAGGATATGCCCCCTGAGCTGCAAAACGAAAATCATTAAGTACGTACGAACAAGATGCCACAGCGTATCCGTACAGGCAAGATGCCTGGACAAACTGGGGAGATAAACTAGAATATCTATCACCAGATGTCCAAAAGCCACCATGTGTATATACAATCACCGGCCAACCTCCTGCAGGAGGCGTACCTGTTGGAATATACAAATCTAATTTCCTAAAAGTACCAGCTCCGTACGATAAGTCAGCATATTTGGTATATGCGGGTGAACCACCGTCCCAAATCTCAGACTTTGAATCTTCATAAGTGAGTACGCTCGAGGGACCAGTCATAATTACACTACTACCGTTGGGAGCAATCGAGCTCACAGTGCCAAGATCTTCAAGACCCTCACTGCTAGAGCCATCATACTCGTACCAAGACCATTGCTGAGGAGGAAAAGGAGTTCCTGTTGTATTAGCTAAATCATCAGGGTAAACCCCATTCAATCTATAGTCTGTCCATATCTCAACGTCAGAAATTTTTTGATTGAATATCGGTGCATCGGTATTTGTATCGCCAAAAATCACCTTATCCATAAGTGTCGTAACTGGATTGGCTGAGATAGTTTCTATTGGTGTTGTAGCGTCATTCAGATAGATTCTGACCCGCACCTTTGGCGATACGCTACTAGATACCTGAATCTCAAATCGATAGAAGCCATTGCTGGACGGCGGCTTGAATTCATAGGTCGTCCAAGCAGTTTGACCACCCGGCCAAGTAACCCGTAATTGCATTTGTATATCAGGATTTGGATAATCTACAAACAGTTCTCTGGATTCGATAGAAAATGCTCTGTCAACTCCTTGATATAACGAGACTATGTGATTATTGATTGCTACCCATGCCAGTTGCTCAAAACGTTGATAAAACCTGAGTGAATATGTCTCCCTGGTAGCATATAAATCTTGATAGGCATCTAAATCCCACCAAACTTGAGGGGTTTTGTAGGTTCCGGTAGCGTAGTCTTCTAGCAACAACGACGAGCCATCGACTCGTCCTGCACGCGCAGTACTCCATTTAACTCTTGCCCCTGGTGCACTGCCATTGTTCCAGAGCGGATCGTTGGAATTGAAAGCATTCATACCAGTAAACGGCAAGTCGTGTACTCCGGCTCCCATTTTAGGAATCACAGCACCACCATTTATTATCTCTGCTCTTTCGCCCATCAAACGACCAATACAGTACGCTGGCGACAAGCGCACCATTCCATAACTATCAGATAAATCATTTTGTGCCTTCAATGAAGTACTGGTGTAAGATAGATTAAGCTTTGGCGCATATGTTCCCGAGCTTTGATCATAAAATACTAATTGTCCACCACCATTTCCGTATCCAGATGCACCGACTGTGCCGTTGTCCCAAGTAAAGCTACCTAGGTTACCGATGTTAAAGTCCGTACCTGAGCTAATATCAGCAAACAGATAAAACATCACAAATTGGCTCGTACTATTCCAGCCCGGGTCGTTTACCAATGGCTGTAAGGCTGCCGCAAAATCTTCTGTCTGATTCCAGCTACCCAAAGGTAAATCTCGACCTAATGCACCAGCCGAACCTTGTGTAGTACAAAACGCCTTGTATATTATTGCGCTAGTATCGCGAACATGCGCTCCGTATGAACTCAGAGTCTCACCAGCTTTATTGTGCGTGGGCCCACATCGGTTTCCAAATAAAGTAGTTGCGGCAGACTGCCTTCCTAGGCGCTGCCACGGCTGGGAGCCCAAAGTGCCACTCACTACCGCACCAGAGGAACTTGGATCTAGGTTATTCTCAACAGCGACATAAATATGATTTGTTAAGCCTCCAGTATATGCATTGTTTGTGCGTAATTCTAAATTGCAACTATTTATAGTACTGCCTTGTGGCAAATTCGTTACCTCGAAAGTAAAAAACGAGGCATACATATTAGCCCCAGAATAATGTGGCCCCACAAAAGGATAAACTGTTGTTCCCGTAAATATCGTTCCGCTGGCATTGGATCGCTGGTCCCACATTTGATGACCGTCACGATTAGATTGTGTAATTGAAAATGTAGCACTTGGCATACTTTAGTCTACCTTCAACAACAAATCACCGACAGAGATAGATGCTTTCTGAGTATTTGGTATTGTGGATGTGCCTGCATCAGGTGTCCCAACCCATAGAACTAATCCGGACGATCCGGTCGAAACAGTCGTTATAAAAAATCCAGCAACCTCTACATCATAGCCTGTTGTGTTAGTCCACTCTATAACTGAGCCGCTGTTATTTGCATACGCGCCATCTGCATCTGCCGTCGTAGAGCCGATAGTAATAGCTTGCCGACCGGTATAGAAAGACGGATCGACAGAAAATTCATTTCCTTGACCAGATGATATCAATGTAGCCAAGCTCATACCATCCATATTGGCCGGTGCAGCTTGCAATAGTCCAACATAAATAGTAGTAATATTGGTTATTGATTTTCCAGCATTTACTTCAAGAGCCCTTGTCTTGCCATCAACGCCCAGTTTTAGACCCATGCTATGATTTCCTTCTCAATATAATTGTACCTGCAGGTGTGCCAGCCGGTAATCCATCTCCTGGCACCCAAAGAGAGTTGACCACTATGATACCTTCACCCTGCGGGCCTGATGCGCCTTGCGTACCTGTTGCGCCTACTGACCCAGTTGCACCCTGAGGACCAATAGCTCCTGTAGCACCGGCTACACCCGTGGCTCCTTGAGGGCCTACTGTGCCTGTGGCACCGGTTACGCCCGTGGCCCCAGTTACACCGGTGGCGCCTTGTGTACCTGTGGCACCTTGGTCACCCTGCACTCCTTGAATACCTTGGATACCTTGCGGGCCAGATGCACCCTGCACGCCCGTGGCTCCTTGAGGGCCTACTG
>JAGQNK010000024.1 GCA_020428105.1 Candidatus Saccharimonadota bacterium | reverse complement strand
GGTTTGTTTCAGTATTTGGTCTGTTGTTATTGTTAGTAGAATAGATTTTGCTTGCATAATACCCCCCAGGGGTATTATCATGTTTGTATGATTAGTGAATTAAAACAACGTGCGTTACATAGAACAAAGATAATTGAGGGCCAAATTAGGGGGCTTGCAAAGAAGATTGAGGATGAAGAATATTGTATGGACATTTTGACTCAGAGTCTAGCTATACAAAAGTCGCTTAGCTCACTAAACAAGCTAATAGTTGAAAACCACATTCGTACGCACATCAAAGACAAACTTCCGGCGAATGGGGGCCAGCAACATTTACTTGACGAGTTACTCGCGTTGTACGAGCTAAATAATAGACGTGGCAGGCAGTAGATTATGGAACATTTACATAGTGCCGATCAGAATGGACTTGACAATAAATCTTGCCATTCCACCCCGAATGTCTTACATAACAAGGAACATACAGATCACGATAAGCACGCTGGGCATTCAGTGGCGATGTTTAGGGATAGGTTTTGGATCTCCGCATTCTTGACCCTGCCAGTCCTTTTGTACACACCAATGATTCAAATGTGGTTTGGGTTTAAGGCTCCTGAGTTTATCGGCTCAGGATATGTTCCTCTAGTTTTTGGCACTATTATTTTCTTTTACGGCGGTTTGGTGTTTATGAAGAGTGCTTTTGCGGAGCTAAAAAACAATTCTCCTGGTATGATGACGCTCATCAGCCTAGCAATCATTACCGCCTATTTGTATAGCTTGGCTACGCAGTTCTTTGTTCATGGTGATGGGTTCTTTTGGGAACTTGCAACACTAATCACGATTATGTTGCTTGGACATTGGATAGAGATGGCTTCAGTTGCTAAAGCCGAAAGTGCGCTTGACGAAATATCAAAACTTCTACCAGACAAAGCCGAAAAGCTTGTGTCCGGAGAGCCGATAAAGGTATACGTAAGCGAGCTAAGGGTTGGCGACTTGGTGATGATTCGTCCAGGCTCAAGCATACCTGTTGACGGTAAAATTATTGAGGGCAGATCGTCAGTGGATGAGGCTGCCATAACCGGAGAGAGTAAGCCAGTCAGTAAGTCTGTGAATGATGAGGTAGTGGCTGGCACAAGCAATCAAGAAGGTTCTCTGACCGTAAAAGTTACGCAACTTGGCGAAGATACAGTACTGGCGGGAATTATGCGCCTAGTTGCAGAAGCGCAAAACTCAAAGTCTAATGTACAGGTGCTGGCTGATAAAGCGGCCTTTGTGTTGACGATTATTGCAATTGTTACGGGTGTGATTACGTTCTTATACTGGCTGTTTGCTAGAGATGCGGCCTTTGCTCTGGAACGCTCCGTTACGGTTTTGATTATCGCCTGTCCGCACGCACTTGGTCTTGCCATACCGTTGGTTGTTTCGATATCGACTGCTTTATCAGCAAAGAATGGGTTGCTGGTGCGTAAGAGGCTGGCGCTTGAATCGGCAAGAAAGCTTGATTGGGTACTTTTGGACAAAACAGGCACACTAACAAAAGGTGAACATGGAGTTGTGGGCATCTGGGCTGTCGAAGGATATACGGAAGAAGATATTTTGCATCTAACGGCAAGTCTTGAACAGAACAGTGAGCATATTGTTGGTAGGGGTATTGTCAAGGAGGCTAAAGAAAGACACGTTCATTTAGACAAGGTTACAGATTTTGCTGCTCTGCCTGGCTTGGGCGTACAGGGTAAACTGCATGGTCATGATAGTTTTGTAGCAGCTAGCTACCGCTTTATCCGAGAAAACAAGCTGAAATTACCAAGCGAAATTGAACGACAAACTAGGCAAGCTGCCAAGGACGGCAAGACCGAGGTGTATTTAATCAAAGATGGCAAGGTGGTTATTGGGGCGATCGCCTTGGCAGATATTGTGCGCGAACAGTCTAGGGCGACCATTGTAGCGCTCAAAGCCGAAGGGATAAAGACAGCCATGGTTACGGGTGATAGCCTGGACGTAGCTACTCATGTTGCCAAGCAGCTAGGAGTAGACCAGTATTTTGCTGAGGTGCGACCAGAGGATAAGGCTAGTAAAGTCAAAGAATTACAGGGAAGTGGTAGCAAGGTTGCCTTTGTTGGTGATGGCATCAATGATGCGCCTGCTTTAACTCAAGCGGATATCGGTATGGCTATTGGAGCCGGCACAGACGTAGCCATCAAATCTGCGGATATTATTTTGGTAAGAAGTGATCCCAGTGACGTGATAAAAGTGATCAACTTGTCCAAAGCAACCTACCGCAAGATGACACAAAATCTAGTTTGGGCAACTGGTTACAACGTGGTGGCTATTCCATTGGCGGCGGGTGTTTTGTATGGGCGGGGTATATCTCTGTCGCCAGCATTTGGTGCCGTCCTGATGTCGCTATCAACGGTAGTTGTAGCAATCAATGCTCAATTGCTACGCAAAATATCTCTTAACAGATAATCTAACATATGCTGTTGGTTACAGTCCTGTGGCGTCGAAATGCGAGGAAATTTGCGTATTAGTCAGTACTTTGTCATACATCGCAACGCCCTGTATGCGCCCATGCATAAAATTGCCTTGATTGCCCATGCGCCCAATGCTTATAGGGTTTGCGGGCATGTAAATATTGCCCGTTACAGCCAGAGACGCTTCTAGTATTCCGTTGATGTAGAGCTGTACAAAATCGTTATCCTTCCACGTTCCAACCAAATGGTAGATACCTGAACTGACTCCTGTTTTGGATGCCTCTTGGTATCCTCCTGTAGGAGTTCTACCCCAAAAACCAATACTGGTGGTGTATAGGTCTAGACTCCATGGCCAGTTACTTGAGCCGGAATTGTATACCCTAGATACTACTGCTTGATCGTATGAGTTGTTGTATTCTACTACTGCTTCAACAGAGAACTCGGATAAATTCATCCATGAGCCAGTTGCCGCAGAACTATATGATGATCCATTAAAATATGCACATGTTGACGTTGTGATTTCTGTCGGAATGATTGATGCATTGGCTAGACCTACGCTACTGTAAGTCCCGTGACGAAGATTACCCGTTGTATCGGTCATTATTGTGCCACCTGATTCACCTAGGCGCCATTGAGCCACGGCGCCATCAGTGATTTGGTATTCAAAATAGCTTACCCCCAAAGATAGAGGATCGATCTTACCAGCATTTCTGGAACGACTATATATCATAATTACGCAAATCCTGCTGCCTGGGCGTGGGTTAATATCCTGCCAGCCGAGAGAGGATGATCGTAGAGTGCGAAACCCTGAATTTTGCCGGCAAACGGTAAATAGTCCCCCCCAAGCCTACCGACTCGGAAAGGATTGGCGTAAGTGTTTACGCTACTGCCAGGCGGGCTAGCGCTACCAACCAATACGCCATCCTTATATAGGCGCGTTTGTGAGCCGTCGTATGTTCCAACCCAGTGGTGCATGCCTGTTGCACTAGCCGAGTAAGCCGCTGGTGGATCGCCCCCAGATCCACCGGTTGCGGCATTGGTATACACAACCCACTGCATTGCATTACTGGAATCGAGTAACATAACCCAGTCTCTGTTGTTGTATGTAGAGCTATTGTCCCTACTGGCTATCGTACGATTTCCTGAGCCACTAGGTTCACATATGAATTCAACTGATATATATTGTGTATTCATCCACGATGCGGAGCCGATATAGCCCATGCCACCACTAAAGTTGATGCATGTCTCTGGAATATTTGGCGACATGGAAGCCTGTGCGTATGCCAGCGAACCGCTATATACTCCATTTCTTGCGTTCCCAGATTGATCCGTAAAAGTACTACCTACCGCTTCATCTAGTGGCCAATAACCAATCGGTGCATCATCAAATACTACACTTTTGTAAGAAGTCCCGACGCTTCCGTGATCAATCTTGCCTGTGTGTCTTGTGCGATGATATTCCATGATGCTTTATGTTTAATAATAGTATTGCCATTCAATAAGGGCGAGCGGTCCATACTTTTACATTACGAATCCTTCCTGTAACTCCGTTAAAAACACCAAATGCTACATTTCTGCGTGCGCTATGGTTGGTGGTGTGAGTGCATGATGCACGTGCGATATTGTTGACATAGGCTGTAGAGGTATTCGTTCCTGTAATTTCAAGACCTATTGTGACATACGCAGTTTCGCTCGTAGCGGGTGGTGACAGTATGTAATTTGTGCCAGACCCGTAGGTTGCATTGATTATATTAGGTGTTGACGCTGAAGGCCCGCGTACTATCCATGCAAAACCATTGTCGTTGTATGCGTACGCGTCTGTTCCCCAGGACATAGAAAACATTACCCAGCCATCACCAGTGCCGGTATACCATAGGTCGAATTCCATATAACCCATATGAGTCGATAAACCACTTTGTCGGTACATCGTGGGTGTACCCATGGCAGAACCGGTAGCAGTAGCCCAATTTGCTGTAGGTGTCCACACTGATCCAGACCAGCCTGCTACTGAAGTACCTGGGTCCCATTGGTTGATAAGTATCGCAGACGCATTGACGGTATCTGGATCTACTGCGCCCAAGATACGCCCCCGTCTATACTCCACTAGTCAACAATCCTGTTTACAATCGCTGTTGCATTTATGACATTGGCTGTGGCACAAAAAGCGCGAATGACCGCTCCACCATTTAGTCTCAGACCCGGTACAACTAATACGCCGCCTTGTTTGGCAGGAATACCTACAATCCATTGGTCGGCTGTAGTAGTACCACCAATTTGTACAGTGACTTCCCTTGAACTGGAATCGATGTTCGACAACCAAACATAAACTTCATCGGTTTCACCTGATGTACTAGTGCAAGTATGGATCACCGTACCCGGTGAAGTAGTTGCCGAAATGGCGATTGGTCGGCCGTTGGTTGATCCACTTGGTATTATTGATTGCATAACTTACCTCCCAAAGATTTGTGAAATTAAGGCTACTTGAGTTGTGTCTAGGCTGTTGGTTGGACTTACCCACTGAGCATCATAATCGGCATTGGTTGTCTTAGATAATACCTGTCCTGTGGTACCACCACTTGGTACGCCTTGACCGCTGGGTCCCGTAGCTC
>JAGQNK010000001.1 GCA_020428105.1 Candidatus Saccharimonadota bacterium | reverse complement strand
TCCGTATATGCTGATGTAGGGTTTGCTAGCAACTGTAATGGATCCTGTGCATGTCACAGGGCTATTACTGGCTCCGTTCACTGTGACAATATACTCAACTGTATGAATGCCTGGACTAGCTATAGATATGGGCAAAGCGCTCACTCCGCCAATAGATGAATTGGGCAGCGTACCATTTCCACTCCCAGAATCCCATGGGATAGGCGCGAAAACAGCAGAATATCTTCCAGGTGATGGTATGCCAGCATCAGGCACCGATACTGTAATGGAATATAGGGTTGGGTCGTTACTGCCACCCCAAGCACCACCGTTGGTAGTGAAATTCGTAGTTAACGAAAAGTTTTCACCTGGTCCCGGCACAGACGGAGAAGTAGTTACAATACCGCAGGATACAGCTGGAGCTACGGGAGTTGGCTCCCACGATACGGTCATCTTCAATGTTATACAACGATCATCATTGTGAGTAGGGCTATCAAAGTTAGGGCCAGTCTTGTAATACTGGCACATGGTGTTAGAAATAGTCCACGAGCTAGGAGGATTGTCAGGTGTAACGCCCCATAAGGAATTTGTTGCTGACATTGGTATGGAGATTGAATCACCGGTATAGGATGGCTGATTTTCTGCCCTCCTAACACCAATGAAGCCCGATGTTACACACTGATCATTCGTGCCACCCCAGCAGGTTAGTCCATTTCCCGGACCAGTATACGCTGGACTACCTACATACTTCACGCAGTCAGTTGTCCAACCTCCGACACCGTATATACCAGACACAGGACAAACTTCAGCGCCACCATGTACTGCATAAGCCCTTGTCTCGGTGCTGGTACATCTCTTCCAGTTAATGTTAATGTTATATGTCATTACACCAGTAGTAGTGTTGAAGTTAATGTCTGACGGATATGCAGCGAAATCCACGGGTGTTCCCGCGTCACAAAGCGGACGATAAGACGTTGGTGAATGACTTTCTCCTGTGTAGGTTTTTGCAGCTTCCACCCTTCCTCCGGCAACGAAAAAAACCGCACTCATTGCAACAATCATCAATACTAATTTTTGCGATCTACTCATTCGCACTACCTGTACCTGGCTTGGTCATCCTTTTGGCGTACTCGTCTGCCCTTTTGCGGATCTCATCCCTTTTACCTTGGTCAATCCTGTAACTGTTGTCGTTAATATCCAATCCATTACGTTGCGCAATGTCTATCATGGAAAGCATCGTATAAACTTGCGAAAAAGCTCCAACCTTATCTGCATAGAGCAAACTAAAGTAAGCCTTGTCTAGTTTTGCCCTATCCCACTCTGTTGGGTTGGAATTATTGACCGCCTTAATCGAGTTGTTATAGTCAGCTCCGTTACTCTCTACAACATCCTCGATAGTGTCGTTATTGTCGATCCTAGGCAGGTCACTTTGTACAATCGCTCCTGGCTCAGATGTGCCTCGCCTGCCAATACTTGGAGCTAAATATAACGAGAGCAGCACCAGGGCCAGTGCCACCAAACAAATAATAAATCGCCGAGACACAACCCTCGATAATCGAATGTACTTGTTGGCAACCTTAGCATGATCTTCTGCAACCAATAAATGATCCAGCCGATTAGTAATAGGCTTTGGCTTATCCTCTGCTTTGTTTCTATCTTTATCAGATTTGACCACAATTTATCCAGTCTTTTATATACCTATGTATATACTGCTTATGTATAAATATAACAGCTTGCCAATAAAAGATAAACAATGATATTCTCCGCAATTGTCACGTTTGTCCGCCTCAAACATCGCTACGTACAGGTATGTCGCTATGATTGAGCAACCACCTCTGTTATAATGTTTAGTATATGAGCTTATCTATAGGTATTGTTGGCCTACCGAATGTCGGCAAATCCACGCTATTCAACGCCTTGACCAATAACGACATCTTGGCAGCAAACTACCCTTTTGCCACAATTGAGCCAAACACCGGAATTGTGCCAATCCCAGATGAACGGCTAGGCAAACTCGCGGAGCTTTATGGTAGTAAGAAAATTGTTCCTGCAACCGTAACCTTTGTGGACATTGCAGGCCTTGTGGCTGGTGCTTCGAAAGGCGAAGGCCTAGGTAATCAATTTTTGGCCAATATTCGTAATTGCAACGCTATCTGCCATGTCGTCCGGGCATTCTCGGACAACAATGTGCTGCACGTGGATGATGAACACAACCCGTCTAAAGATATTGACGTCATCAACACCGAACTGGTGCTTGCCGATCTACAAACGGTTGAAAAACGGCTCCCCAAGATTGACAAAGAGTCCCGAGCAAATCCAAAACTCAAGCCTTTTGCCGATGCACTTCAGCAAATAAAGACCACTCTCGACAATGGCACACCCCTGTTTTCGGCTGAAACAAATATTGATGACGAGCAAATGGATTGGGTTCGCAAAGAACTGCAACTACTGACCCTCAAGCCCGTAATATATATGTTTAATGTTGATGAAACTACGCTGATAGACGACAAGGCCAAATCTAGGCTACGGCAAACAATCGGTGATGCACAAGCAATCTTTGTGTGCGCAAAACTTGAGTCCGAATTAAAAGATATTGACGAATCAGATCGAGCGGAACTACTTGAAAGTTATGGAGTGACAGAATCTGGCATAGCCCAACTAATCCACGCCGCTTACGGCACTCTCGGACTACAAAGCTACCTGACGGCTGGCGAGCAAGAAGTACGTGCTTGGACTATCCGCCAAGGTTCGACTGCACCACAAGCCGCCGGTGTTATACATGGTGATTTTGAGCGTGGTTTTATTGCTGCCCAAGTAGTGGACTATAATGACCTCATTACAGCCGGGTCAGAGTCAGCTGCCAAAAGTGCGGGCAAAGTTCGCACCGAAGGAAAAGATTATCGTATGCAACCAAACGACGTAGTAGAGTTTCGATTTAACGTTTAGTTACTATAAAAACCTGCGGTCACTATGTGCGCTCGTATCCCAATGAACAGGCATGCTGGTAATAATCTTCATCAGGTCATCCATGGGAGGAATATTGTTGTCGTCGTAGTAATGATTTGTGTCCATATAATTCTCTAATACGCTGAGGCAAATAATCTCGTCACCGACCAAGTGCATCTTGTCGACAGCCTGGATACTGGCTATGGGAGTTACGACTATCAGTTTATTTACCCTTACGGGCTTGAGGTAGTCGCTCGCAAGATCCAGCGAAAGCCCGCTGCTCAAGCCATCCGACACCAAAATAACCGTACGTCGCTGTAGTAGTTCTCTGTGTATTTCTCCGCCGTGACCCAGAAGGGCATGCAATTTGTGCAATTTTTCTATTCTTTGCCCCTCTATCACGCCAAGGTATTCGCTACGCATTTCTTCAAGTTCACCTGTAGAAAACTTGTCGTTGTAGGTGAATGTATTGTTCGAAGCAATTACTGCCAAAGCATCATTCTCCCCTGGCAATACGATATTTTCGGTAAGCAACATCGTCAGCGCCGAATGAAGCTGCATGGCAATCTGCGCGCCAATAATTACCGCACCCGGGCTGAGCGCTACTATGGTTGTGTTTGATTGTTTGTATTGCTCAAGCTTCTTGGCCAGCATCCTGCCGGCCTCTGCTCTACTCCTAAAGTACATCTTCTTGAGTATAACATAAGCAAAAGCGTAGATTCAGGGGATATAAGTGTCTTAGTAATTATACTAACTGGTTAGTTAGAGTTCTTTTTCAGCAAATAAAATCGCTCTCTATTGCCCTTGAATCCAGCAACTTCTGAATCTGCTTTATCTGATATGACGAATAATGTTTTTACCCATGTTTCAAAATCCCGCAGTATCTTACGGCGCATTGCATCATTTTTTATCACACCTTTGTGCTTCTGACCACTCATTTGAGCCTCGAACTGCGGCTTTACCATCGCTATAATCTGCGTATTCTTATCGCACAAGCGTGCCACACTGGGCAAAATATCTCTGAGCGAAACGAAAGAAACGTCAATAACAACTATCTGCGGTGTTTGTGACAGAGATCTGACATCACGAATATCGGTCTTCTCATAGAGCTCAATCTTTGGATGTCCAACTAAGCTAGGGTGTAGCTGCTTTGTACCTAACTCGACACCTATCACCCAACTAGCGCCATGCTGCAAAGCAAAATCAGTGAAACCGCCCGTACTACTACCTACATCAAGTACAACTTTTTTACGAAAGTCCAAGCCAAGTACTTTAGTAACACTAGCAAGTTTCAGTCCCGCCCGACTAACATACTGCTGTTTGGCAATCAATCGAATTTTGTCGTCTGCTGTCACTAAAGTGCCAGCTTTGGTAACAATTTTCTTGTTCACAACTACTTTACCAAGTCGAATGTAGCTTTCAGCCTGACTACGAGTAGCTATAATGCCACGCGACACCAGCTCAAGATCTAAGCGATGTTTATTCATAGTATTTTTCAAAATAATCTCTTAGTCCTATCAGTGCTTCGTGAAGATATGGGGTAATCTCTAAACTATCTAGTTCCGATACAAGATAATTCTTGTTCAACCTGAAAATATTTGAACCTTCATAGGCATGTAGAGCTCGCCGTGTGGTCAAGTTAGCGATATACAAATGCACCGACATTTCGCCGTGTTTATTGTCTGGGTTATTGTACGCCACCGACATACGATGAAATGGTACAAGATCCACTTCACGTAGATCAATGTCTAGTTCTTCCTTGAGTTCACGCAAGATAGCCTTTTCTGGGCTAGATTCATCATCTGGCTCAACTGCACCACCCCAATAATGAATTTTTCCTGGCCAGAGCACACCGTCCTTATTGTCACGAACTTGCAATACACAATCATCACCATCGATAATAATCGCTCCAACTGATTGATGAACTTCAAATTTCATAGTTTTCTATATTCTTAATTACTCTCATTCTTGTGCCGGTTATCTAGTCTGTCTCGTATCAAGACAACTATTGTCTATAAAGCCAATCTACCATCGATGTACAACAACCCAAGACGCTACAAGTATCCACCATAACCCGAGCATGCGGTGCCAATACCGATAATAAATATGGCTAATGCGGCAACTATACCCAGTGCGACAAGACAGACAATATAAATTAATTTCCTTAATAAGCTGAGATTTTTATTCAGAATTTTATTTCTGACAATAACAATACTGGCAACAACAAAAACAATAACTAGTGCCCACTGACCAATCCTGCCCTTGAGGACATCTGCTGAATTGCAAGGCCCGGTACCTAAAAAAGCAATCATTCCATTCATGCTATAACCCCCTATTTGACACGTTCGCGGTAAGCGCCCGTAGTCGTATCTACACTAATTACATCACCGACTTTTACAAACGCCGGGACCTTTACGGCAATGCCTGTTTCGACCGTTGCGTCCTTCAGGACACTCGATGTAGTGTCGCCTTTGACCACATCCTCCGTATAGGTAACCTTAAGGGGTACATTCTTGGAGAGTTCAATATTGATAACACGCCCATCAAAGAATTGCGCCTGAACCTTGTCGCCTTCTTTCATGTATCCTGCTTGATCTGCCATATCTTCGGATGATAGCTCAAACTGTTCATAGGTGTCTTCATCCATAAAGAAAAATGTTGAACCATCATTGTAAAGGTACTGTACAGACTTGTTGGTAATATCTGCTGGTTCAATCGATTCGTTGCCCTTGAACGTCTTGGCGAGTACCTTGCCGTCCGTAAGGCTCTTGATCTTGACATTGACAATAGATCCGCCCCGACCCACAACCTTTTGTGCATATTCCACGACACGGTACGGCGTACCATCCATCTGGAATACTTGACCTTTCTTGAGATCTGTAACTCCTAATGCCATATCTATGATTCCTTCACGGTTATTATCAAATCCTGTAACTCTTTATAGTCCTTGTCACCCACAACATCTAGAGTACGCGCCATCATCAACTCCGCTTCAAGCTTATCTACCAACTCCTTAACATCCTGGCCAGAAGAAGCTGCGCCAAATAGCATAGAGGCAGTTTTCTTAAGCTCAAGCAACAGGCTCTCTTTTTGGCTAGTTGCTCTAGCTACCGTGAGTGATTCGTGGGTCTGTCCTATGCTATGAATCCTGGCAACTAACTGTTGAACATATCTTTCTTGTGACAATTAACTATCTCCTTAATAATGAGGTTGTCGACGCATGTCCATACGCATGTTCTCTAGGTGGTGGTAAAACTGGTCTGAATGATCAGGGTTGATAAACCTTTCCTGACTATTCAGTTGTTGTGATTGTTGAAGCTGCCTCTGTACGACCTTTAGACGGTCTTCTATTGATCGGAGATTTTGGTTGCCCTGTGCTGCATCTTCTGCGTTTTTTAGCTCATTGCTAATCAGCCGAGCTGTCGGATGATTTATATTGTCAAAGCTATCATGAACCTTAAACCGTAAGTCCTGTAGCTGTCTTTCTAGATTTCGATGATAATCATCCATAACTTGCCTCCGCTTTGCTCAAATAATAATTTAATTATTAGCTACAAAGGGCAGTAATGCAATGTGTCTTGCACGCTTGATGGCCACAGCCAAACGTCGTTGTTCATGCTCTTTGAGACCAGTCTTTTTGCGTGTTTCAATCTGACCAAATTGATTAACATATCGCTGCAAGGTCTTGAAGTCCTTGTAGTCAAAATATGCTACGTCTGTTCGGTGTTTAAAAATCTTTGCCATAAGTTTATTCCTTTCTTCGTTGATTATTTTTAACGAATTTTGGTTAGCGCGGTTCGGGATGAAAGCCGAGCACAAAATCCGAACTGTAGTCATCTACAGTGAAGATTTTTGACGCAAACTTTCGCCTGAACCGTGTAGCCTAAAATTTGTTAAAAGGGGATGTCGTCTAAGTTGATTGGCTCGTCACCAATGTCCTCCACTACAACATCGTCTTTTTTGCCGGCTGGCTTACTACTAGCCGATCCGCCTTCACCACCGTTGTCTCCACCTGGACCACCTAGGAAGGTTACATCTTGTGCGACTACTTCTACTTTACTTCGTTTTGCACCAGATTCTTTGTCGTCCCAACTGCGTGACTGAAGTCGACCGTTGACCAAACATGGGCGACCTTTGCTTAGATACTGCGCTACGCGCTCCCCAAGTGGCCCCCATGCGACTATATCGATATAGTCTGTAGCCTCTTGCCAATTACCGTCAGCCCCTTTGTAACTGCGGTTCAGCGCAAGGCTAAAGCTTGTAACAGAAGTACCATTTGGTGTCTGTCTCAGCTCAGGATCTCGCGTAAGATTTCCCATTAAGATGACTTGATTGAATGAACGTGCCATTCGTTTCCCTCCTTATAAGAACTATGTCTTGTTAATTTGTGTCCTTATTGTAACCTATTCTTCGTCGTCGTCAGAATCGTCGGCCCTATCGCCACGCTCGGCAGCTTTTTTGGCCTTGTCGGCCTTGGCTGCTTCTGCCTTTGCAATAGCCTTGAGATCTGGCTTGGTAATAAGAAAGCGCATTACTTCGTCGGTAATATTAAGCGTACTCTCTACCTTCTTGACGTTCTCGCCGGGCAATTCTACGGTATAGAAGACATATACAGCAAAATCTTGCTTGGCAATTTTGTAAGCAAGCTTTTTCTTGCCCCAATTGTCTGTTGCAATTACTTTGCCACCGTTATCGGTGAAAAGCTTGGTGACCTTTTCCTCTGCCTTGGTCAAATCGACTTCTAGGTCCGGGTGGTAAAGTACGGCAATCTCGTATTGTGCCATAAATAGCATCTCCTTTGGTTAAAGCCCGCACTCACTTTGGATACGAGCTGAGTTAATATCAGTACAAGTATATCTTATCTACCTCTGTTAGTCAACATATGCTCTTTTGCCGTCAACTGGCTAGGCATCCTGTGATGGGAAGTTCTCGTCGAGTACCGCATCCATCGCTAAACTGCTTGGGCTACCGCCACCAAACACTTCGTCCACAGAGTTTACCAACACCTCACGAGGTCGGTTGCCATCTGCTGAGCTGATTATGCCCTGCTCTTCCATAGTTTCCATAAATCTAGCTGCCTTACCGTATCCAATTCGTAGTCGGCGTTGCAACAAGCTAGTGCTAGCTTTGCGTCCTTCAATCACTGCCCGAACCGCTTCTTTGTAGACCGGATCATCTGCATCGTTTCCACCGCTCATATCAGCAACGACGCCACCTTTGCCAATCTGTACCGGCTGAGAAATAATCTCGTCATCAAACTGTGGTTCTCGTTGATCCCTTATGAAATCAGTAACCTTGTTTGTTTCGTTATCATCAATAAATGCTCCTTGTACGCGTTTTGGCTTTGGCATATCCGCCGTATACAGTAGCATGTCACCCATACCGAGCAGCTTTTCTGCACCCATTTGGTCAATAATCGTACGAGAGTCGACCTGACTAGCCACAGTAAAGGCAATACGGGCAGGAACATTAGCTTTAATCAAACCAGTAATGACGTCCACTGAGGGGCGCTGAGTAGCCAAAATAAGGTGAATGCCAACAGCACGCGCCTTTTGTGCTATGCGCACAATTAGTGACTCAACGTCTCTTGCAGCCATCATCATCAAGTCAGCGAGCTCATCAATGACCACCACGATGTAGGGCATACCTTCTTCATTCTTTTTGTTATTGTACTCAACAATATTTCTTACCCGTACCTCACTGAGCGCTTTATAACGTCTCTCCATCTCTGCGACTGTCCATTTAAGCGCGCTAATACATTTCTCTGGTTCAGTAATTACAGGTGTTAACAGATGAGGTATGTCATCATAAGGCTTAAGCTCAACCTGCTTGGGATCAACAAGAATAAGCTTCAAATCCGACGGGCTATTACGGTACAACAAGCTAGTCAGAATAGTATTGATCATCACAGACTTACCAGAGCCAGTCTGCCCAGCTACTAGCAAGTGAGGCATTTTCGCCAAGTTACCCACAACAGGCGTACCAGAAATGTCTTTACCAATCACAAACCCGAGTGGACTATCGAGCCGAGCCCATTCATTGGACTGCAGCAATGAGCTGATACGCACCGTTGCTGATTTGATATTAGGCACCTCGATTCCAACTGCTCGTTTGCCAGGAATTGGCGCCTCCATACGGATAGAATGAGCCGCAAGGTCGAGAGCTAGGTTGTTCTCTAGAGCTGTTATTTTGGTCAGTTTAACCCCTGTTGGTGGCTTTAGGGTAAACTGTGTCACGCGCGGACCAATATTGGCCCCCTCCATCTCGACATCAATGTTGAAGTTGTTGAATGTCTCCCGAATAGTCTCAGCATTTCCCTCAACGTCACCTGCATCTGCTTTGTCCTGTTTTTGATTCAACAAATTAAGTCCCGGAAATTTCCAATCTGGATCACTCACGGCTGTTAGTGCGGCGTGATCCTCTGTAGGCGTTAGCTTAACGGCAGTGTTTTTGAGTGTAGTGAGCCTAGCCCGCTCTTTTGGAGTATGATGCTCAACCGGAACACCTTCATTAAGCTTAAATCCACTGTCTGCCGCTTTTGTCTTGAGTTCAGCCAGATCCGTATCCTCACGCTTAGGCTTTTTGAACATATCTGCCAAATCCAAAATCACCTTTGGTGAAATACCAAAAGCCAAGAAAAACATCAGTAGCCCTAGCACAAAGAACAACACAGAAGCCGGAATGGTGTCTAGTGCATTCAGCATAAGTCCACCAACAATACTACCCAGAAAACCACCATGACCACCCATAAACTCACCTAGTTCATCCTTGCTCACAAACGCAACATGCGCCCACGCTGATGCAAAAGTTATAAATGCAATCATGCTCGCAAACTTAGTAAGCGGAATCTGGCGGTCTTCGCTAGTGAACTTCCAGATGCCAAAAAAAGTCAAAGCAACTGGCGCCAAGTACGCCATCCAGCCCAAAACAGCATATGTACCGCGAAACATACCGACCGGAAGTGGTCCGCCAGTGCCAAAACCGCCAAGCAACAAAAAAAACGCAGTAATTATCAGAAAAATAGCACCAGCCATCGGCCAAAAAGTTGAACGCTCAACAATTTCTGGTTCGATTTTTTTCTTGCGGGTTTGTTTTTTCTTTTTTGCCATATGCGTTTTTTAGTTTACATGCTTTTACTCTGTTATGCTAGGGTCTTTGTCTTCGCCTAATGCTGAGGGCTCGCCAATCCCCAGCTTTTCTTTTGTTTCTCGTACGTGTTCAATTTTTGCTTGATAAGTATTCCTCAGGGTCTCGTCAGAGCTATCACCCTCGGCTAATCGATCTATCGCCTCTTCGCGGGCAACTAAGGTCTCGAGCAGCGTCTCGTTCATTCCTTGCGGTAGCCAGCCTTCGCCGGCCTCGCGTCGTAGCCAAGGATTATCGGCTAGTGTGGGTTTTTGATTTCCTTGGTGCTCGGGATTTATTGACATGTGCTAATTATAGCAATTTTTACATCACTTGTCAAGTGGAAGGTCTGCGAGAGTATACCCTAACATCAAGGAATGAAATCGGATGCAAAATATATTAGTAGATTACAGCCTAATAAGTTTATGCTAAGATTGGTCTATGAATGAACCTTCACGTCCAGTAATCTCAACATTTGTTTTAATGGTTATAAGTCCATTCATAGCACTAGGGTCACTTACTTTATTTAGTTTCGCTGATGTGCATAATACTTATGACTTTTTAGTTCCAGTAATCGGAATCATGCAATTTATTTTTGTTGTTGGGCTTTTCATAGGAAGGCTATGGGGTCTAATCGGATATAGCATTACTGTGGTGGGGCTAGTCATAGCAACTTTTGCGTACTATACCCCTAAAGATCAAACAGACGCAGCGGTAAAAACTTCCACTGTTTTCTTACCGTTAATTTTACTAACTATTTACTACTGGACGGTCAAAAGAAGGTATTTCAAATAAAAAAGAAGGTTCAGAACCTGCGTAATCCAACGCTGCCGAGCCTTCAATGCTTGTAGTATAGCACAGCTTACCTAGTTAGTTCAATAACATTTTTGCTTTTATCGATCAGCACAATTCTCTTAATGCTCTTAGCTAAACGAAATTGATAGTTAAGGATATTTTTTATTCTAGCGATATGTATTTTGGAACGCCGTGCATCAAACACAATGTTCTTTGACTGCTTAATGCCAGTCTGTAGTTGGCGTTCAATGTTTCGCTTGCCAGTAC
This sequence comes from Candidatus Saccharimonadota bacterium, assembly GCA_020428105.1. Classification (GTDB taxonomy): domain Bacteria; phylum Patescibacteriota; class Saccharimonadia; order Saccharimonadales; family JAGQNK01; genus JAGQNK01. The sequence continues at coordinate 57,713 of JAGQNK010000001.1, read as the reverse complement.
CAGTCGGGCTCTTAAGTTCCCACTTCACGTCGTCAATAATAAAATCCGGTGCCTTATGGTTGGAGCGCGAAATAAACTCAACATCGGTCTTAAAGTATTCAGCAAGTAGCTGAGCCGCAGTCAGTTCATACCGGGCAGGTGATGGTTTGAGATGAGTTGGAAGAATAACACGGTATTTTGCCATAATATGACCTAGTATACCAACAAACCTCTTAAGCTCACTACCTCGGGGCTATCGTCTGCAAGTATCCTGCTCCAAATCTTGTTGGCTGGTTTCGTGGATTCCATAAGCCTTTGGCTGGTAGTAGTCCCAAACACCAGTTCCTCATCCCACTGCTCGTCCAAAATACGCTTCATCTGCCGGTTCAGCTTCTTTTGAGCCCGTTCATCTTCACAGACAGCCAGTATTGCCGGGAACTGTTCGTTCTCTTGCCATTCATTGCCATCCTTGCCGCCGCTGTCTTTGAAGTTCACGTAGTTCCTGGTTTTCCTGACACTGACAAAGAACGGTTTGGTATTGTCCCAAACATCTACAAAGTAATGTCTGGCTGGTATTTCACCTTTTGCTGGTATCTCTAGGTGTAAATCCGGTGTCCAAGTAGGGTAGTAGCCGTACTGTGCCATGTAGCTTTTGGAGAGTCTACGGAGCTTGCTACTGTCTCCGTATAGGTTGCGGAGCTGCTGAGACGTTTCAGTTACAGCTATGCAGTGTCTCAGGAAGTCATCTGAGACCGTTTTGTTCTTGTACAGGCTTCTGGTTGCCCATTGGTTGGTTGTGCCTGGTTTTGCCTTTTCAAGTACCCGTGCACCCTTGGGGGTGATGAAGTACTCTGCTGGACGACCAGCCAGCTTGTACGACCTGTCATAGCGTTTGCCAATGAGTCCCTGAGCTTCTAGTATCTGCAATTTATTTTGTATAGCTTTATGACTGGATTTATCCAGCGAACGAGCCAGCTGCTTGGCAGTGCAAAAGCGGTACCAATACAACAGGTGTAGGGTTTTGAGCTGCTGAGCATTGAGGGGTCTGCGGTACTTGACCTGGCTGCCTTTATTAACCTTAGCTTCATTCATACATCTACCTACTAACTCACTCCAATATTTACCAAACCAATGTTCAACTCATTACCACAATTACTCACATAACCAGCTAAATTGTCACTCATACACCTAACAACATAACTCACTATACCGACATCAACACATCTACACATAGCCATACATCACTTGCTTCATATCTTCTCCTTTATATTTATATAAAAAGATAGGGAGAAAAGGAAGAGGAAAAATATAGAGAACAGTAAAACTAGATAGATTGGGTGTCGGTGGGTAAGATTAGAATTGCATGCCCCTGATACTGTAACAATATAGTAAAGAGTTTAAATGAGGACAATTAACAGATGGCGTTTCGGTAGATAGTATTCCAACCGATCGGCATACTACATCAGGTGATTTTGATTGGTGCGGTATACTTGAACTATGCCAAAAAGCAATGATGAAATTCGCAAGAGTATCAAGCAGTGGGAGAAAAACCTGCCAGAGTCTGAGCGCAACCCTAACGCAAAGGAAGATTTCGAGAAGATGTTAAAACAGGCCGCGCAGCCGCTTGAATCAAAGCCGGGAAAGCCGCGACGTTCCGGTGGTTATACCGGTAAACGAATTCGTTCACGTAAAGCTGAAGATACTTCGGACTAACACAGTGGTACGTACCGTCGAGTGACCGCTTAAGCTGACCCCAAAAGCCTTCAATGGTGTTGGTGTGTACGCCAGATTTTACGTATTCTAACTTACTGTGATTAACAAACTCGTGGGAGAAGTCGCGCTTAACACGTGAGTAGATACGGCTGTCGTCCGTGTGCAGAGTTGAGCCGGGAGTTATGCTGGCTCGCAGAAATGGCAATGTTACAGTAGCGTCTGCTTGTTTGGTAGCGAACGCCTTAACTTGGCCTGTGCCTTTTTGCTTTTCAACAATACCGACAACGGCTGTTTTGTTGTCGTACATACGATCGCGACGGGTTTTACCGCCTATATACGTTTCATCAGCCTCAACCGTTCCGGTAAGTGGCGAACCGCCTTGTTGCATCATCAGGCGGATTTGTTTAGCCATACGCCAGGCAGTCTTATACGTCACGCCTAAGTGTCGTTCTAATTCTTTAGCTGATACACCGTTCTTACCGACACTGAATAGGTAGATAGCGTAAAACCATTTAGTCAGTGGTGTTTCAGACTTGTGGAATATAGTGTTAGCTAGTGGACTTATTTGGTAGCCGCAGTCGTTACAGGCGTAGCATTTGCGGTTGCGGACGCGGTAGTAACGAGGTTTAGTAACACCGCATTGAGGGCAGGCCGGGAGATTGCCGTAGGCCAGGTTGAACATGTAGTCAAGACACGTAGCGTCATCTGGAAAGTCCAGATGAAAGGTGTCTACGGTGTAGCGTTCAACTTTCATACTTACAGTTTAGCGTATCTGTTCCTTGATGTCAAGGGATAGTCGCGAAGGTCTGAGTGCTAGTATGCGTAAGTCTTTTTCTTGTAACAATGATAGCCTTTTGGATGACTATAGCCAGCTATATATGAGCTGAATTCACTGTTGTTTGTCGAATAAGAGCTGTAGTTAGGGGACTCTTCCTTGAAAGTTACGCAAAGTTCGTATGTAAAGTATTCTCGACTAGAATTGTATTTATACCCTCCGCCAAATGTATCACGATCATAAGTATTACTCGATTTACTTGTTTCAGGCTTGTATTCTACGAGCTTCTTATCGATGAGCTTCTTGACCCCTTCTTCCGGATTGCTCAAATCACTTAAGCTATTCGGCAACTTGTCATTTTTAGTAGCATAGCTGTCGATTGCACTCGACAGAAAATCCAGGTTCTTCTCTAAAAGTCTATCGTTACGCAATGATCTCTCTCGCGCAACAGGACCAATAATTCCCAGTACAATAATAATACCTATCGTAATTGCCATCCCCAGACGAAATATCTTTGATAAGCCGGGAAAACGAGAAGGGTTTAACGTTCGTACCAAGACAGCCGCATAATAAGCACTGACAATCAAGGCGCACAACAATGTCGTGATCAAACCTCTGGAATCGTCATCCGTACCTAAAATTAGCATAAATATAGAAACAACGGCAGCAATCAACGCACCTACACCAAACAAAGCAAAGATTACTGCATGGATAAGCATCACCGCTGTCGCCCCACCAGTTTTTTTGACTGGCTCTTTTTTACTATAAAAGTAGTCGCAAACAAAAGCTACTGGCAATAAAACGACTAACGCAGCTATGGCAAACGGTGTAAATGTTCCGACATCAGCTTTGTTAATGTAATTTGCTATAATCGCTGCCGTAAGCGAGGACAGCGCTAGTACTGCCCAGCCCCAGAATGCATAAGTGAGCCACTGCAACACCACTAAACCCGCGCCGCTGTGTGAACCTTCTGGTTTATTGGTGGACGAAACCTGAGGTGGTGTAGAATCTTGTAGCACGGTTGTATTGTTTGGAGGGATGGTATTTACGGCAACCTGGCTTGACGGTGGCTGAGGCACAACAGGCGTGGTACCAGACTGGGGTGTCGAGAACTGGTTGTTGGTCGGGTTTTGCTGATCTGGTGTGTTTTGGTGAACTAAGGAATCCTGATCTTCTTTTTTGTTGTTTGTTGCTTCGGGTTTATTGTCCATGATGTGCCTTTTTCGGTTATGTCTAACTTTAAGTTAATCATAAACCTAAACTCCTATTTCGACAACTTATAGCGATATTTAATCAGTACGAGCATCTTGGCCCAGTAGTTTGGCGCGCATTTCCTCGAACCTTCGTTGCTGCTCTGCGGCAATTTCTTCTGGCGTTGGCTCAGTTTTGGCTGGCTTGTTGTCACCCTGTCTCTTGGGCTGTGCCTGACCCTGCGCATTACCACCAGTCTTACTGCCGCCAATAACATTGATTACCGGTATTACAATTGGGCTACGCTGAGTGTACTCAAACAAGAAATGTGTTACGTGCTCTTTGAGCTCTTGCTTAAATCGATCCAGATCAACACGCTTGAAGCGTTGCTGTACTGCCCGCTTCAGCTCAATACGAAAGGCATTCATGAGCTCTTCACTATCCCTCATGTAGATGAATCCTCGGCTAATGATGTCGGGGCTGGTCATCAGACTACCAGACTTCTTGTCGATAGTCAGGATCACAGCCACCAAGCCCTCTTCAGCAAGCATGAGACGATCTTTTATCACCACGCTACTAACAATTGAACCGGTTTGGTCTACTAGTACCGTTCCAACTGGTACTTTACCGCCAGTTTGCATTGTATCAGCCGTAAACTCAATAACCTCACCGTTATCTACGTTCACACAGTCTTTGCGCGGAATACCTTGTTCGATAGCTATGTCTATGTGTCGTTGCTTGGAGCGATAAGCACCATATATAGGTACGAAGAACTTCGGACGAGTGTAGTTGATCATATCTGCATATTCATCACGACTAGCGTGGCCAGAAACGTGCAGTGGACCAATGCCGTCTAGTTCATGGTGACGATGTTCAAAAACATGCACACCCTTGCGTGTTAAACCATCTACCATATGACCGATGAGCGAATCATTACCAGACTCTGGTATAGGTGTACTCGAAAGTACGACAGTGTCCTGCTCTTTCAGCTTGATATGGCGATGGTCGCCGCTAGCCATACGCTGCAGGGCAGAACTTGGCTCGCCTTGACTGCCAGTCGCAACAACAACAACTTCGCTATCTTTCATATTTGGCACGCTGGCAATCGGTACAAAAGTTCCCTTTGGAATCTTCATGAAGCCATGGCGAACCGCCATCTCCAGAGTGCTGACCATACTGCGCCCATCCATAGCAACCTTTTTATTATGGTGTACGGCAGCGTTAACAATCATCTGTACTCGGTTCATATTGGTTGAGAACAGCCCAATGAAGATTCTCCCGGGTGCTTGATCCATAATATCGACGAAGCTCTGTTCGATAGTACTTTCCGATGGAGTTCTGCCCATACGTTCCGTGGTTGTACTTTCGCTAAACAACGCTAGAACACCTTCGTCACCAAGCTGCTTAAGTCTCTCAACATCTGTTCGCTCATGATCAAGCGGGTTTGGATCTAATCGAAAATCACCAGTATTGATAATTCTCCCGACAGGAGTATCAACCACAACAATGGTACTGCCAGGTATAGAATGTGTTACCCGAACAAGCTCAACAAAGAACGAACCTAATTTGAGACGCTCATGAGTATCCTCGTTCATGATGACTGTTTTGAGCTCAAAGCCTTCGGGCATTGGCAAACCAAAGTTCTGAAAAATTTCTTCTACACGACCAATGGTGAAGTTTGATCCATAAATCGGCGCTGGTAATTTCGGTACGATGTGCGGCAACCCACCTATATGATCCAGGTGACCGTGGGTAATTACATAGCCACGCAGCTTATGTTTGATGCTCTCGAGATAGCTAACATCACAGATACCATAGTTGATACCCGGCAGGTCTACGCTAAGGTCGTTGCCAGCATCGATTACAATCGCATCGTTCATATACTCTACTAGCATCATGTTCTTGGAACCACCACCATCCATGCCGCCAAGACCAATAACTTTCAGTCTAGGAGAATCGTCAATACTATTTGCCCGTCGGGGCATTTCGTCGACAGTCACTTCTGGTGTGTCTAGATACTGATCAATTACTCGCTGGGCGTCGTCATGTGTTCGTCGCTGAGCACGAATAGCCGCCCCTCGACTAACTGTACGAGCTGGCGCAATTGCTGAAACAGATTGGTTCTTAGGACGTCGATTGGCCCCAGTGTTGTTTCGTCTACCACTGGCTTTTCCAGTTGGTCTATTTTGTCTGTTCTGATTATTTGGTTTATTGTTGTTCATAAAATTTTTCCTTTCACTTTCTGAGTAATTTTATTGTTTAATGTTGTTCAAAATACTGGGAATACGCGCAAAATCATCAATCAAAGTTTGACGCATACCTCCGTTATACAAGGCCGCCGCAGGATGATACAGTGGCAAATAAATTCGCCCTTCTGATTGAATCGGCTGACCATGGACCTGACTAATTTGCAGATCCGGCAAGAAACAATTCATACTGTGACGACCTAGCGTCACTACAACTTTGGGTTGAATTATTCCCAGCTGGGACTGTAAATAAGGCAAAAATTCTGCCTTCTCTACTAGATATGGGTCACGATTCTCTGGAGGACGATACTTGACGATGTTGGTAATGTAAATATCATCGCGAGACAGCGTTATACTATCAAGCATCTCATCCAGAAACCTTCCGGCCGCGCCAACAAATGGCCTTCCTTGAATATCCTCATTCTTGCCTGGAGCTTCACCAATGAACACAACGTCGGCATTAGGGTTGCCGGCACCAAACACGAGTTGAGTAGCCTGTGCCGCCAAATCTGGACAGGGATTATTGACTAATATTTGAGCCATTAACTCGTCTAGCTGCTGTTGTTTAGTTGCTACTACCATAACTTTTGTGCGCTCGAACCAGAAGCTTCACCCCCAGTACCAAAAACAGAATCGCCACGCCATACTGCAAAAAGCTACCGGTACTAAAGGCGCGTGATGCAAAAGCATATGCAAGCACGACACCAATGAGACCGCGTCCACCGTCTAACAATAGTGCGTTCTTCCGTTTTGGTACCCTCTTCTTGGTGGTCATTGTCTTACTTCTTCCCCCGCTCCCTAGCGACCTGTTTCATACTCAGCTGTAAACGACCCTTGTCATCTATTGCGACGAGTTTAACTGTCACGTGGTCACCCTCTTTAACGACGTCACTTGGCTTGTTTACTCGCTCTTCTTTCATCTCGCTAACGTGCACCAAGCCGTCTTTTCCAGGCATAATCTGCACAAAAGCGCCAAAGTCCATCACGCTAACGACTGGTACGTTCTCGTAGATTTTACCGACTTCTGGCTCAGCTGTAAGTAACTGAATGTACTTGATTGCTCCATCAATACTGGTCTTGTTTGGGCTAGCAATCACAACAGTTCCGTCGTCTTTGATATCAATCTCGGCACCTGTTTCGGCAATAATCTTGTTGATGGTCTCGCCACCCTTGCCAATCACTTCGCGGATCTTATCAGGGTTTATCTTGATAGATTCTACACGTGGCGCATATTGACTCATCTCTTTGCGCGGCCCACTCAGTACACTCAGCATATGGTCCAGAATATATGCACGTCCTTCCTTCGCTTGAGCAAGAGCTTGGCGCAATATATTCGGACTCAGACCATGAACCTTCATATCCATCTGTAAAGCCGTAATACCTTCTGTTGTACCGGTAACCTTAAAGTCCATGTCACCAGCAAAATCCTCTGCATCAGCAATGTCGCTCATGATGTAAGGCTTATCACCCTCCATCATCAATCCCATAGCGATGCCGCTAACAGGACGCTTCAATGGCACGCCTGCATCCATAAGAGCCAAACAGCTACTGCAGGTTGCCGCCATGGAAGTTGATCCATTCTGGCTCATTATCTCTGTTACTGAGCGAATCGTATAGGGAAAGTCTGCTTCGTTTGGCAACACAGCAGTCAGTGCACGCTCCGCCAAATAACCATGACCAATTTCGCGGCGACCAGGGCTGCCAAGACGCCTAACCTCGCCAACTGTCCAACCTGGAGCATTGTAGTGATGTAAGTAGCGGCGTTCACCCTCACGTTCCATAGTGTCAACAATCTGTGCATAGCTCAAGGGCGCTAAAGTGACAACATTCATAGCTTGGGTTACACCACGAGTAAATAGCGATGATCCGTGAGTTCTTGGCAATATGCCAACCTCACTCGACAGCTGTCGTATCTCTGTTAGCTTGCGACCATCCGGGCGAATTGCCGCTTCAACAATCTGGGTACGAACGTCCTTGTGCAGAGCCATGGTAAAGGCATCGTCAAACTCACGACGTTTCTCTTCATAATCCTCCTCATAACGTTCGGCAAAATTTTCGTGGAAAGCTTCACGCAACTCAGCCACCAAAGCATTACGTTCAGGATATGGCCTGTGCAGATTTTTGCCTAACTTGCCGGATAGCCATGTGTCCACTTCCGTCTGAATCTCTTCATCTGGTAACAAAAGTTCATACTCTTGCGAGGTAACACCAATCTTTTCGGCTAGTTCTTTTTGCAACTGGATTGCTGGCTGCATGGCCTCAAAAGCCCATTCAATAGCTCCGGCTACCTCATCCTCAGTAGCCTCATCGGCCCCGGCCTCAACCATCATCACGCCGGATTCCTTGGCCGCAACAACAAGATCAAGCTTGCCACTATCCAGCTCCTCGGCCGACATAAATGCTTCATATTGACCGTCTTTGTTGATACCAACACGCAAACCAGCCACTGGACCATCATATGGTGCGCCGGTTAGTGTCAGAGCCGCGCTGACTGCAATCATAGCAATCATATCCGGTCGAAAAGCCGGATCCATACTAAGAACAGTAGCAATGCCCTGTACTTCGTGACGATAGCCCTTTGGCCACAGCGGACGAATCGGACGGTCGATAATGCGACCAATCAGCACTGCGTCATCACTGGGTCGCCCCTCTCGCTTGATAAATCGACTACCACTAATCTTGCCAGCTGCATACATTTTTTCTTCATAATCAATACTTAGCGGGAAATAGTCCATCCCCTGAACAGCTTTCTCACCAACCATAGCTGTACCCAAGACAACTGTGTCGCCATAGCGAACAAGTACGGAAGACGAAGATCGAAACCCAACCCTGCCAACTTCTAGCGACAGCTTGCGGCCACAAAGCTCTGTTTCTACTGTTGTTATTTCTTTTCCAAATGGGTTTATTGTGCTTCCCATAATTTCCTTTCTTTACAGGAGTAGCAAGGTTCAACTGTCCGCAATAATTCTAACGGAAAGCTGCGCTCTGCCACCCCACTTTAGTTTAAGTTTCACTAGAACTTAGATTCTAGATTTTGGATGCTAGGCTTTTTGCGGCTAACATCCAATGTCCAATCTCTAATTTCTACCTGCGAATTCCGAGCTTTTTGATGAGCGCTAGGTACTCTTGGCTATCATTAGCCGCTATATATTTGAGCAAGCGCTTGCGTTTACCAACCATTTGCAATAACCCACGGCGAGCCATGAAATCGTGTTTGTTTGCCTTCAGATGCTCAGTGAGTTCTTTGATGCGCTCGGTTAGGATACCGACCTGCACAGCAGGGCTGCCGGTATCTTTTTTGTCATTTTGCAGGTCAGCGATGACCTTTTGCTTCTTCTCTGCTGAAATCAATGTTTCTTCCTTGCTTAAATTTACTAAGAGATCGATGGCGTTACTAAGATGATATCACACCCGTCTCTGTTACGCAAGCTATCAATACACAACGGATCAGTAATCCTTAATTTCAGCACCTTGAGCCTGTAATTCCTCAAGACGCTCAGGGGCTATATAGTCCACATTTGTAAAGTGGCTCATATCAACCCCTCGGATACTAGGACCCGTAGCAGCCGCAAATGTCGAAGCAGCAACTCCATAAAATAAATCTGTGGCGTCTGGAGTTCCATACGCCCCCGGCACAACGCTTAACCCAAATTTCGTTTCGGTAGCAGTATTGGCTGCTAGCCCTACGCAAAACCCGGCGAGCGCCATGACAGCGCGAGTCTTTCTTGCTGCTTCTTTTGGCTCAGAAGCCTCCACGAAACGGCTGTAAATTTCTCCAGCCGCTAAGCCACTTGCATAACCGAGTTGCAATGAAATATTTATGTTGCCTGCGTGATCAGAAATATCAAGCGGCTCTGGTAAACGATCTCTCGATCCTGGAACCTCTTTTAAAACAACGGCAGCCAATGCAGATGTAGCTATAACACTATAGCGTAGGACACTGTGCTTAACTTTTGCTTCAGCTTTTTTGTATGTTTGTATCATTTCAACCATAGATATGTATCATATTATAACAAACTTTATAATTTTTGTCAATAGTCCGTATTTTGCCTTTAGCGTACACTAATAAGTAATAGGTATGAAAGCTACTGATTTTTCACTCAAAGACCAAAATGGTAAGACTCGAACTTTAGCGGATTTTACCGGTAGGTGGCTGGTGCTGTACTTCTACCCCAAGGATGACACACCTGGTTGCACGGTCGAAGCCTGTTCACTTCGCAACGCGAATGACGATCTCATAGACCTTGGCGCGCAGGTTGTTGGCATTAGTAAAGACGACACCGAGAGCCACCGCAAGTTCAAAGCCAAACATCAGCTAAATTTCACCCTGCTCTCTGATTCTGACGGCGCAACCATCGAAGCCTACGGTGCCTGGGGCAAGAAAATGTTTGGACGCGAGGGCATTTTACGCAAGACATTCATAATCAGCCCCTCAGGGGAAATCGTCAAAACCTACGGACGCGTTACTCCACTAGGTCATGGAGATCAAGTCATAGCCGATCTTAAAGCATTACAATCAACCAGATAATCTACTTCAACAAGTTTAACCCTTTATCTTGTAGATCATCCACTGTCTGTGCGCCAATAATATTAAAGTCACCGACCTTAGTACGCCGTAACCCAGACATATAAGCTCCTACATCCAATTGTTTGCCGATATCCTCTACGAGTGTTCGGATGTAAGTTCCACTACTTACCTCGGTGGTGAACTTCACAAGTGGGTAAGTATACTCAACATCTGTTATTGAATATATCTCAACTTTGCGCGGTTCAATCACTACTGGTTTGCCGGCTCTTGCTAGTTTGTATGCACGTTGGCCGTTAACTTTTATTGCAGAAAAAATAGGGGGAGTTTGCTCCATCTCCCCTTCAAGATTTTGTAAGCATTGTTGAATGTCCACCTCCTGGGGCATCCGATCTGAAATAGCTGTCTTCTCGCCCTCTTCATCGCCAGTCGTACTTACTTGACCCAATGTCATGGACACTTCGTATGTCTTATCTAGCTTTGTAAGCTCTGGTACGCGTTTGGTGTACGATCCTACAACCAGCACCAACAAACCGGTGGCCAATGGGTCTAATGTGCCCGTATGCCCAACTTTGGGTTTTTTGAGCCCCGTCTGCCTACGAACAATACCCCGGACTTTTGCCACTACGTCAAAACTCGTCCAGCCGGAAGGTTTATCAACCAATAGAATACCATTCATGTATGAAAGCATACCCTAACGTATTCGGATGCAAAAGTTTCTATGACTTTGCACTACTGGCAGGAGCTGCAACCGGAGGCATCATAGGTGGTGGTACTTCTGGTGGAGCACTTGCCTCATCTGAACCAGAGGCAGTTGCATCTACGGGCAATTCGTCACTATTTGGTAGTAGGCTAGGCGGTAATGGTACAAAGCTACCGTCTTCGGGATCAATACTAATATTTGGCGAAGGACCGCTGTGAGGGACTGGCTTCAGTGGTGGCGGTACCGCTGGAGGATCTGTTGTAGTGGCCGTCTGAGCTGAATCATCTTTATGACCTACTTCCATAACCCCAGTAGTACCTATGCCCGCCAATGGTGGTAACGCCGAACGCCCATCCCCACCAGAGTTGATTGCTCGCATCACCGCCTCACGAGCTTTTTCTTGCTTTTCGAGGGTATCTTCTTCTCCAGGCTTATCCGCTTCACTAGTTGTTGCTGTTTGTGCTACTGGTCGCTTGGAGTCTTCGACTATCGATGAAGCTTCTGTCACGGATTGTTGCAATGCATCTACTGAAGGTGTCGAAGTGCTTTTATCAATTACCGGCTCACTGCTTACGGGCTCTTCTTTGGGCGGATCTACTTGCTCGGCTGGCTCTGACTCGTGGGATTCGTAGCTAAGTCCAAGCGTCTTATCTTCTACTATTTCTTCTGAAGCTTCCAAAGCCTGCGCTTGCCTATCCTGTAAGTGTGGACTATCGACTTTTTCTTCTATTTTGTCCAGAGTAGTCCCAGACATTGCCTTGGCTACCTGGCTAGCCGCCACCTTGTGATAGTCTTCATTGTCAGGTGTAGCCTTTGGGGCTTCAGGCTTAGGCTGTATAGTGTGTGGACTGTCAACCTTTTCTTCGATACCAGAAAGCGTCGTATGATCTAGAGTGCGAACAAACTGTTCGGGAAGCTTAAATGGCTCATCAAGATCTTGATGCCTACTGTCAACCCTCTTCTCAATATCATCAAGGGTCTTATTGCCCATATCAACATAAGGCTGGCCAGTTGAGACCGGCTTTTGTGGCGCCTGAGCTATGGGCTGCGGTGCGGCTGGTAGTTGCGGCGGTGTTGGTAGATCCAGACTTGCTGAATCAACCGCCTTGGGAAAATCTATTGGCGGGTTGGAACGAGGTTCGGCCGATTTGGGTAAGACGGGTGGCAGATCCTTTGGCTCAGGGCTCGTCTTTTGTGCCTCTGGCTCAAAGACCGTATATGGTTCTGGCGGGCCATTATTGATCGGTGCTGGAGTAGCAGGTGGTGCTACCGGTGCGCCCTGTGCTGGACTGGGCTTGTGATTCAACAGCGGTGTTTCTGTGCTGGATGGCAGATTTAGAGGGTTAGTTTCGTTGCTAGAATCATCTGCTGCAGCGCTTAACTGTCCGCCAAAGCGCGGCGGCTCAGTGACCAACGATGTGCCAAACTGACTATTGGGAGTATTTGGCACCCCTACTTCTGTAGACGCGGAGGGGTTCGTGTTGTTCGTAGATTCGTTTGATACAGCCTCTGCTGCAATATTTGACCCAGCAGGAACATGAGAATCAGGAACCCATGGTTCTGGTAAATTAGATGGTGGTGCGGCCGGAGATGCCGCAGGCGCAACAGGCTTAAGCGGTGCATCTGTCTGAGTTTCATCAGTCTCCGGAATACTGCTTGGATGATTAATTCGCAATGAACCATCGTCATCCATAACTGCGTCTTTTGGAGTTTCAGATTCGGCATCCTCCGCAGGGCTTTGCTGTGGGCTAGTGGCCTGTTGTTCTGGGACTGCAGATTTCAGTTTGGTCGCTACCAGCTGTTGGTTGGCGCCAGCAGTCATAAGCTTGGCACTGGCATTCATTGTTGTAGAAGTTGTCTTTTCGTTACTAAAACGCTCGGTTTCAGCCACAATACCTGTCAAGAATGCAGTTGCCATTTGCCCATCCAAGGTGTTTGTCTTGAGTAGATCAGTTAAGCCAACTACCATTTCACACAAACTGCTAGCTTTTTGGTCAGACCAGTTCAATGTGCCCAGATCAGACCCACTATCGATGTTTACCGTAGCAACAACTGCATCGTGCAAAATACGACCGTGCGCCATAATAGCCTGATCGATGTCCTCTCTCTTTTGTATGCCGATAGCCACGACAACATCGACATTAAAATCGCCTTGGCTAAACACCAGATCGGTATCGTTGATCGAGGTTCGGTAAGGCGTGATAAAAATCTTCACCATTGTGTCTTCGACTTTGTAGCGAATCTTGTCGGCTTTGTTCTTGTCCAACGAAATAATAAAGTCACGGAGTGAGTCAGTGTTGGTCTCGATCGTTTCTTCGGGCTTCAAGAAATCAATTGTTGACGGCACCTGTCCGCTAAATACGGTTGTTGCGTGCTTTTTAAGCTTTGTTAGAAACAAGGTTAAACCAATGGCCGCCGATAGTTGATCAACGGTTGGATTGGCACTTACCGTAACGAGTACATTATTTGCTTCTTTGAGCTTGTCGGCTAATTGGTTCTTGGGGTTTTCCATGTTTGATTTTTGTTTACAATTATTCAAGGCAAATGTACCACATAAACACAAGCATGTCTACAACAAATTAACATGATCACTTTACAACTTCGGTCAAAAAGGTTATATTGACTGTCGACTTATACAATAACTAATTAAAATAAGGAATAAGTTAACAATGCCAATTATTAAATCAGCCAAAAAACGTGTCCGCGTTGCCCGTAAGGCAACAATTCGCAACGTAAAAACCAAACGTAGCCTGAAAGAGGCTATGAAAGCCTTTCATGCTAACCTAACTGGTGGAGGCAAGAAAGCTACAGAAGCACAGAGTAAAGCTCAGAGTGCCATCGACAAAGCCGGCAAGAAGAACGTTATGCATAAAAACAAGGTTGCTCGCAAGCAACGCCAACTAGCCGCCGCAGCCAAGAAGGCCAATGGTGGCAAAAAAACAACCACCACCAAACCAGCAACCAAGAAAATTGCCGCAAAGAAGCCAGCAGCAACCAAAATGGTTGTTACTAAAAAGCCAGCAGCAACAAAAGCTACTGTGAAGAAAGCTCCAGCCAAAAAGCCAGCTGGCAAAAAATAGTTTAGTGCAAATTTCTACTAAAACCGCCTTCTGGGCGGTTTTTTACTGACCAATATTCATGATGAAGTCCCGTAAAGCCTCGTCTGCATCAATTGGCTGGCTCTTTAATGCAATATCTAGCTCTAGCGCCCTTCTAACAAGCTGCTTAATTTGCACCATGCTCATTTGCTGCACCAAATTCTGTGTTTTGCGCACTACGAACGGATTAATCTTGGCAACTTTAGCAATTTCCGTAGCATCACGACCATCAGCTGCGCTCACAACAGCCATAATATGAAGTTGCCAGGCAAGCATTGCCAGAATGTACTGTGGCTCAACCTTCATTGCACGCTGATCTGTATATAAGCTTAGTGCTTTTTTCTCGTTACCGCCCAGAGCCGCCTCTAGCAATTCAAAGATCGTACTCTGGGGTGTGTGATCTGTCAGCAGCTCGATAGTCTGGCGAGTAACCTTTGGGTTGTAATTGAGCAGTTTAGTAATTTCGTTATAGAGCAACTGTTGGTTGGCGCCGACCCGATCCACCAAATAACGTGCGTCTGCAAGCGACACTGAACCGCCCTGACCTTTCGCCTGCTCGGTCAGCCAACGCGACAGACTACTTTCATCCATCTGAGGGAAATCCTTCACGTCTGCGGACTTTTTCAGGAATTTATAATAAGACGTCCGCTTATCTGGCTTTGGCTCGACAATAATCACATCTGTTGTTTCTGCCACATTCGCCAGTAAGTCTGCGGCTTTTTCAATGAACTGCTTATTAGCAGATGGGCTCCTTAACAAAACTAGTTTCTTGCTAGCTAGAAACGGCAGGCTTTCCAGCGCCTCGCGCATCCGGTCGTAAGATACTTCTTCCCCGTCCAGTTGCTCTAAACCCATGTCTGTATATTCAACGACAAAATCAGCAATACGCTGTCGTAGTTCAGCTTGCAATAAATATGCATTTTCTCCCGTCAATACAGTAATCACGTGGTTTGATTATACGCTATTTCCTGTCGGCCTATTGTCTATGCCGCTTTGCGCTCAATCGCTTGCTCACGCATATCGTGATAGCGCTGTGAATCAGCCTCTACTCTATCTTGAAGTGACTTATCTTTCAACAACATCTCTAAACTAAGAGCTATTCCTTCTGTGATAGGGAGTTTTTCTTGGGCTATTTTTATCTGTTCGATTTCATCGTCATCCAAAAGAATATCTTGATTACTCAGGTCGGTAACATCGTCAACTCGTAGATATTCCGGATACATGCGCATACGCTCATTACCATCAGCCGTCTCGGTTATGAGCTGTTCTGTATCAATAGTTCCGTCTTCTATAAATTTGCCCAGAAATCTGCTTGTCCGGCCGTTGCCATCATTGAACGGATGAACCCAAATCAGCAACGCTTCAGTCGCCATGCCAGCACCCCTGACCTTCTGATCATCAGTATCGCTAGATTCACCTAAGTATCGCTGGATGGTTTCGAACCCTCGACGCATTGCTTCCTGCTTTTCGTCTGCCTTCGGCGTCTTTAGCATAGGCAAATACCCACCTGACTCATTCACAGTTGACCTATCCCGTGGTTCATAGCCCCTAACACGTGCATTGATGTGCTGGGCAATATCAAAAAATTCGTTAAACTGAAGTGACCTTAAGAACTCTAGACGTGTGGCCGGATCACTGAAGTATTCCGCATCTTCTCTGAGGCTGTAGTCTTCTACAAGTTGAGTTGCGTCTTCGGTACGATTAGGAAATTTTAACTTTTCTGACATGTTGATTTTTGATTTAATATATACACTCTAACAATATTTTGAGATTTTGCCAATTCTCGTGCTTGGTTCTTGACCAACTGGTTTTCGCTGCTCGAAACGAAAGAACGCACTGTTGAAGCAAAGTACTCATTTAATTTCTTATGTGTTGCTGGCCGACACACCGTTGGTGATAGTCTACGCAGCTTTTAGCTTTTGACATTTTGGACAAGTGTGCGTGCCACGTCCTGCAACACGTGATTTTTCGATCAGTGTGTCTGGATGTCTGAAGCACGGCTTGCCTTCGCGGCGAAAGACATTAGCAAAGCTCAAATAACTACCACGTTTACCTTCGGCGTTGACGTAGTTTTTGTCTGATGAGCCGCCCTTATCTATGGATAGCTTCAATATTGCGCGGAGTTCGTTAAATAATGTGTTCATTTTCCTGTCACCGATGTTCTTTACTCGCTCAGCGGGATGAATTTTTGCAGCCCAAAGTGACTCATCAGCATAAATATTACCCACCCCAGCTATAACCGATTGATCCAATAACACTGCTTTAATCATACTGTTTTGGCGTACCTTTAGACGTTCCCTAAACGCCGTGGCCGTAAAATCATCTGCCAGCGGTTCAGGCCCGACACGTTTGAAAAAATCTATATTGGGCACTTCGGCCGTTGGCAATAAGCGCATCCAGCCAAACTTGCGCTGGTCGTTAAAGAACAGTCTACTTCCATCGTCAAATGTCAGCGTCACACGAGTGGATTTGTCTGGCAGACTACCTACTAGCGAATCATTTGGGTGACCGGCGCCAAACCTATAATCACGTCCGACAAAAACCAATTGACCAGTCATCTTAAGGTGAACTACAAGCGAATAGGCACTACTCAGGTCGATGATCAAGACTTTTGCTCGGCGGCGAATTCCCAGTATTTCTACGCCAATCATGAAACTTTGGACATCAAAGTCAGTGTTAGGAAAGCCCTTTGGCCAATCATGTTCTTCTTTAGCTATTAGCTTCCCGAGTAAAAGCTGGCTAAGTCCGGTTCTGACTGTCTCTACTTCTGGCAATTCTGGCATAGCCTCAATTGTAGCTTATCTGATAGCATAGAAACAGTTATGACTAACTCGATTGCTGATCTACTGCCAAAAGAACGTTTCGAAGAACCGTCGGAAGTACGTATTATCAAAGATTTCATCTGGAAAAACTATCAGCAAACCGCCAAAGTTAGTGTGCATACTACACAAATCATTATTCAGGTACCAAGCTCTGCGCTTGCCGGGGCACTCCGCGTACACCTACACAATCTTCAACAACTATGCCAAACCAATAAACGCCTGATCCTTAGGATTGGTTCCTGATATACTCAGTAACGGCTACACCTCCACCAAAACGAACATGGGGGGGGTGTTTCATGAACCTGACCTAAAGAACTTGCTGCTACCTCAAAAGGCGTTGAATCTACTAGACTCAGAGGATCTCTGACAGACACTAAATGTTTGTCGGTTGTGCCGTATGAAATATCGAATGTCTCGTCTAAGCCACCAGGACCTACCACTATCATCCCGTGCATGCTGCTGTTATCAACTAATTCATAAGATGCCATGGTTTTTCCTTTCTGTTTTGGAGAATAGTATCTACCATTTAATCCCCCTTAAGGTAGCTTGTCAAATCCAGTTCGACGTAGATTGATTATTCAGAATATTTATATCGCTTGTGGTATATTATCCTGCTATTTGTTCTTCTATTTGTTGCTTGGCTTGTTTGAAGTCTCTATATATAACGGCTTGCATACCTACGGCCTCGGCTGCCGCACAGTAGCGATCGATATCATCAACCATAATTGCCTCCTCGGGAAGCACATCCAATTTTTCGCAGACCATCTCAAACATCCTGGGATCGGGCTTTATAATACCAGTCTCAAAACTCATGATCATGACATCAAATAGTGCCTGCTCTTGATCGGCAAGGAAGCTGTCACGAATCCAGTTCGATGCTATATTGCTCAGTAGTCCTATCTTGTAACCCCGATCTTTTAGCTCACGGATGTATTCGAGTAGGAGCGAGTTCTTGACGATTTCTTCGCTTGATATGTCGTCAATCTCTGCATATGAATGTCCAGTAATTTCTTCGATCTGTGACGCGTTTACCTCTTTTGAAATTATTCCGGCGTCATAAGCCCTATGAACTGCTCGTGCAGCCTCGATATCAACACCGTCCGGCAAACTGTCTAAAAACGCGTGCCACCTTGCCGAAGTCAGCACACCGAAACAGTCAAAAATTATTGCTTTTACTTTCGTCACACTATCAGTGTACAAGAATTCTAGTTAGATTCCTTGGCAACTTTTGTGCCAGTCAAATCAACGCCACTAACTAGTTTTTGATAGTTAGGTATTTGTCGCTCAAATAGTCTACGAACTGTTGTAGATCGGCCATTGAAGTTACCCAGCTTGCCACCACAACTCGTATTCCATAAACGCAACATTTCTTGGCTATATTCGCGCAGTTCGTATATATACCTACGGCCAAGTGGACATGCGCCACGTTCATCATCAATTCTTGTTGGACGTTTAGTGTTGTAGCCAGCTTGGTCTAATGCAACCAAAAAGTTCTCGAAGCCAGCATTAGTATTTGAGAACGTGTTTGAGCGTTCTACTGCCTCACCGTAACCAGAAAGGATTTCCAAACGGCGTTCGTCTTGGTTGACAATAATGCGAATAGCGCGACGTTGATTTTCACCAACTACCGCTCCCTGTACGGTATATACAGCCGAAACGCCTTCCCTTGCCTCCTCTGACACTACGAGAGGTTTAACAACCGGTCGCTTGTCACCACCACCATGCGTAATCAGTACAATCGCAATGATTGCTACAAAGATAACGCCGAAGATTCCCAAAACGTATTTCATAACCAAACTATTATAGCACATTCTTAAACAAATATCAACGCTAAAATAGGTGTTATTATAGATATATGAGTACTGGAGAACACCTACAAAATGCAGCTATTCTAACTGGAATAACCGCGTTTACATCACTGGCAAACACTGCCATTCGTGACCACCGCGTATGGACCCATCGTTCGCTCGAATTCGAGGGTGATGCAGTGGGTAAGACTGCCAGAATTGCCGGCGGACACTTGACTGATACCAAACGTTGGGCGGCCGTTCATCGTATACATCACAGCACTCCAGATGCCAACCTAACTAGCTTTGTCGAACTCACAGATTATATAGATTGGCTTAACGATCCTTCTGCAAATAACGCCGATCACCCAGAAACACCGGACGAAATATACGGTCTTGACCCGGCAGTTGAGTCTATAGACACCGAAACCGCCTATGCAATAGGTAGTCTTGCCCGTGAATTAGTTCGCGATTTATATCAACCGGCTGAAGAATATACAGTGGATGAAGGCACGCGTATTCTGTACGATAAAAACCCTAGATTTATGTATGAAAACCCAGAGCAAATGAAGCAAGATCGCAAACATCCAGTACGTTTTGACCCCAACAACTTGCCAAGCCTGAGGCGAGTAAGGTTCATGTTACGTGACCCCCATTCACCACCCTTGCACAAAATGGGAATACCGGGAATTATGCGATCAAATGTGCCATTATATAGCTATGCGGAGCATAATTTTGAAGATCCCGGTTTCCGTCCCGACGATCTACAGCCAGATCCAACAGACACCTGGATACGTGATAACCGAGCAAAGCTTCGCATTGGGTATGTTGGCGGTATGGCGTTAGCTGGCATACTGCTAGCTAGGCCTCGCACGACCAAAGAAGCTACGGCAGGTGCGCTAGCAGGAGCAGCAGCAAGTGGTGCAGCAGTTCTAGCACTTATAGCCGGTGGCAACATTACCAATTCACTTGGACACGCTGGCGACATCAACCGTTTGACCCTAAGGGAATTCCTAGCCGGTAAGGTCCACCCTAAATCAGACGGTACATACGCATCAGATGACAAACGTCTAAGCTTCGCCACATTAGATGAAGTTGGTGGTCAACGCGTACATCATGATCATCCAGAGAAAATCGCATACTCTATGCGTGAAGGTGTCAATAAATTAATCGATGCGCCTTTTGGTAAATTTCTAGAGTTTCTAGTAAGCCGAGGTATTTTGTTTAAACAAGGTGATCAATTTGATAACGGAGATCAACGTCCTGATATGCCGAGCGAAGCGGTCCAAATGCTCCAAAACTATCGCGCCAAAAGGCTAGCCGAATTAGCACAAAAATAATCAATCCAGCTGCGTAGGATAACAGTCAGGGTGCTCTATGAAGTAGGTATATCGATCCGGGTCTATTCCTGAGTCAACCTCAACCGTCCGGACGAAAGCTCCTCTCAAGAAGTCACCAGCCTTGTTTCGTTTCTCGGCCTGAACCCGTGCGAGATCCTCTGGAGTCTGTCCTAACAACGTTAGTGAATCATCAATCAGCTGCTGTATGTCTGCTAGCTCATTTAAGGCTTGTTCAGATCCCTTGGCCAAAGATAGCCTGTCTGTTTCTTCGCGGAACTTGTCTTCCATTGCCTCTAGATGCCTCTGTCCGGTCAGATACTCTGCATTCACTCTCTGGTTATTCTGTATCATGCTCTCCAGCACCCCACTACGCACCAATTTCCTAAACTGAAATGTTCGTACTTCGTGATCCATGTTATAACTCCCCCCAGTTTCTGCCAATACTTGTATCGACAGTCTGCTTGATAGGCAATGGATAGGCATTCTCCATAGTTGTCTTTATTAGCTTTGCTACATCTTCAGCCTCTTCTTCAGGACATTCGACAATGATTGAATCATGAATTTGTAGCAACATCTGGCTATCGCTACCCTTCAATTTATTTGCAACTTGAACCATGGCAAGTTTCATAATATCTGCGGCGCTACCCTGAAAAGGCATATTGACTGCCGCGCGCAAAGCTGACTCACGAACCATAAAATTACTTGACTTCACATCTGGTGTCGGGCGACGTCGTCCCATAATTGTTTCGACATAACCTTCAGCCTTAGCCTTCTCTTTGACGCTATCGATATAATCTACTAGCTTTGGGCGAACTTCGAAATACTTTTTTATAAAATGCTTAGCCTGCTCGTATGTCATACCTGTTGCCGCAACCAATCCATGGGTACTAAGGCCGTACATAATGCCAAAATTCACAACTTTTGCGTCGCGTCGCATGTTTTTGGTCACATCTTCTGGGGCGCGTCCATAAACCTCTGCCGCCGTTACCGTGTGAACATCGATATCATCATTAAACAATTCAATTAGCTTTTCATCATTTGATAAATATGCCGCTAAACGCAGTTCTTGCTGAGAATAATCGGCGCTGACCAGCATTTTACCAGGCCCGGCCACAAAGGCAGTGCGAATTTGCCTACCGAGCTCTGTACGTACCGGAATATTTTGTAGGTTTGGGTCATTGCTACTCAATCTACCCGTTGCTGCAACCGTCAGGGCATAAGTTGTGTGCAGTCTGGAATGAGAGTCTATCATTTTGGGTAAAGTATCAACATAAGTGTTCTTGAGCTTAGTAACCTCTCGCCACTGGCTAATCAAGTCGATAATCGGGTGTAGACTGCGCAGTTTATCAAGCTCCGTAGCGGCCGTAGAATATCCAGTCTTTCCTTTCTTGATACCATCTTTGGGTAAGCCCAATTTTTCAAACAAAATCTCTGCCAGTTGTGCCGGAGAGCCAATATTAAACTCCGCGTCAGCGTGTCCATAAATCTGCTGTTCCAAATCCGAAACCATATCTTCAATCTGATCGGCCATGCTAGCTAGATAGCCAGTATCAAGCTGAATTCCCTCGTGTTCCATGCGAGCCAGCACCGGTATAAGCGGCATCTCCACATCGTTAAAAAGCTTCTGCAACTGAGCATTATCTGATTTTGCCAATTCTCGCTTGAATAGACTATGTAGTTTTGCCAATACTGCCGTATCCAAGCGTAAACGCGCCAACTCGTCCATCTCCTCGGCTTCTGTCTCAAGATCAAGCCATTCGCGGGCCAGGCCAGCAATGGATTGATCCCGGGTCAAGGAATTCAGCATAAAAGCCGCTATCTGAATATCAAATATCGTGCGCTCGGTATCTAGCCATGCCACAAACTGCTTGAGCAATGCCTTGGCATCGTATGTCACTATCGTTCCGCTGAGATTAATAAGTGCTTTCTGCACCTCAGAATCAGTCAGCTGATCGGCCAAAATAATCGAACCCTTGCCATGTTCGTTGGCTATCGCCAAATGGGTTAATGTCTTCTTGTGAGAGTCAGAATAAACAGGTAGTACAAAATATGTATCCGTATTTTTTCCATGATCTAACTTGTCACCAGTATTGAATAATGACAATTCATATGACTTCAGGCCAGACTGCCGAATAGCCGCCTGCTCTTCGCTAGCCGCCACCTGCATCACATCTGGCAAACGTTTCACCAGACTGGTAAATTCTAGCTTGGTCAAAACGTGTTTGACTTGTTCGGGATTACAGTGAGCCACATCGAGTTTTTTCAAATCCAATTCAATTGGTGCATCGGTCCATATAGCAGCCAATTGTTTACTCAGATATGCCAACTCCTTGCCTGCAACTAGCTTTTTCTTCACGCTATCGCGTATTAGCTCAATGTTCTCGTATACTCCATCAAGGGTTCCGTGCTGCTTCAACAGGTCTAACGCACCCTTCTCGCCAATACCCGGAACACCAGGAATATTGTCTGACGAATCACCCTTCAAAGCCTTTAGGTCAAGAAATTGATCCACCCGGATACCATATTTTGCCTCAAAGCTCTTTGGTGAATACAATTCTATGTTACTCAAACCCGTCTTGAGTGCATAAACATGTACGTGCGGATTAATTAACTGCAACATATCCATATCAGAGGTAATCAACATGGTTTCAATATCCTTGGTGGTCGCCTGTACAGCCAGTGAACCCATGATATCGTCCGCTTCATAATCATCTAGCTCGTATAGCGGCCAACCAAAAGCTTCGAGCAATTCGTGTAGCAATGGAATTTGTTCGTAAAAATCTGGTGGAGCTGGCTTACGACCCGCCTTGTATGCCGGATACAGCTCCAACCTACGGCGAATATTTGTCTTGGGTTTGTCCCACGCCACACAGACATAATCCGGCTCAAGGCGCTTGATGACCTCCAGCGCCATCGACGCAAAACCAAACACACCACCCGTAGGCGTACCGTCTTTGGTACTCAAATTCGACATCGCATAGTAGCCACGGTAAAAAACCGATTTTCCGTCGATAATCGCTAGCACCTTCTTGCCCGTCAACTTGTTCATACTATCTACAGTATACGCCAGAATATATACTGTAGATATTGCTTATGTTACGACTGTTGGCGAACGAGTTCCTGGGCATTTCGGGCAATCTGGCCAAGCGCTGTAAAAGGATTCTGATGCGTAGTCGTTGGCTCCTCGCCTGTACCAAGTGGAAATGAATCACTCACTACATACAATTGTGAGCAGTCATCATCAAATCCTTGGTGTAAACTCCTGACTGCCCGTCGCAACTGACCGGCATTTTGTACCCATGCACCAGCATTCGAAGCAATCAGAATACTATCAGATGCATCGATGTGTTTAGCCACGGCATTCATTACTTCGTCGCCTACCCCAGAGTCTACATGCACAACTTCCACCTCGACCCCAGCCTGACTCAGCAAGCCACCAACTACAGACTCCATGAAATCTGCTTCAGTCATGCCTTCTTGTACATCGGACCCTTCGGTGGTTTTCATCAAACGATTACCTGCGACCAATGCGACACGACCAACTCTGTCAAGCTCTGGCATGAGTCGTTCTGCGCGACGCATCATCCAGTTTCGTACTCCACCAGTTATAACCGCAGTATCGAAATTGTATTCATCGGCATCAATCTCTACATCCATATACGAACGTGCGACCGGCAATAACAGCCCCGATCGATCAACCCAGTCTGTAGCTATCTCGACGGAATTTCTAGATGTACCGAGTTTTTCCTGTACAAGTCCAATATTTTCCTGTAGCTCTTTGGCTGGGCCAACCGCGCCAATCAACTGACCAATATTGTCTACGTCCGGCACAATAGTAAGATCATGCCCAAAAGCTTCAGACATTTCTGATATTACCCCGTCACCAATCGAATACACGCTATCCGTACTAGGATTAAATTTTTCAAAAGTAATCAATTGTTCGGCCATAATACTTACTCCTTACTCACAAAATATTCAACAGGATTATAAGCTATATTACATTGTTTGTCAACAATGTTTCACATGATTTTGCAATTGTTTCTCTGTTGTATTTATTTTGTGAAATATCACTTCACAAATTCATGTTACTGTGTTATGCTGAAATTATGAATTTCAATGACCTTGTCGCGACTGGGTTAAACCCAGTACAAGCACGAACTTATGTCTTTCTGCTAGAAAATGGTAGCGCTTTGCCACCTATCCTAGCCAAACATCTAGGTCTTTCGCGCACAAATGCATACAAAGTATTAGACCAGATAACTGATATGGGGTTGGCTATTCGCAAAGAGGAAAAAGGTAAGTATATATATTATCCTGACAACCCGATGGCATTAAGCAATATAGTGGCCGACCAACGAAACATTGCCACAGCACGAGAGAATGCAGTCAAGCACGTTCTGAAAGATTTGCTCACCGCCTACCATACTCACACGGACCAGCCTTCTACTCAGATTGTTACTGGGCGCCCAAAAGTCGCAGATGCTTACCGCCAACAAATAGATCAACTTGAACCACTTTTTTTTATCAGATCCCGCTCCGATATACCTGTAATGGGATTCGACACTATGCACGAGATACGTATAGCACCGTCAAGACACAATGTTCAACGATTTGGGATCACACCAGATCTAGGGACAGGCACTACGTCTAGCAACGGAGACGATCGCAGTAATCTAACACGCACATGGATAAAACAAGAGGACTACACTGCCCCTGTAGAATGGAGCGTCAGCGGCTCTACCCTACTAATCGTAGTATTTGGATCCGAACCACATGCAATCACCATTACAAACCCTGTTGTTGCCGATGCTTTTAGGCAGATTTGGCATGTTCTAGATTCCTGTCTGCGCTCTATGCCTTACTACAGCCAACTACCACGCAAAAAGCCGGAAACGCGGTGAGTCTGTCCTATTATCTCGAACCTCGTTGCTGCCAGCGCTGCTCCAAGTCAATTCGTCCCAAATGCGCAAGCTCTGGGTAAGCGTTTATCCTCTGGCGAACTTTACGTATACCAGAGAAAAACATTTGTACACATTCTTGCCGGACAATTTCAGAATCACCAAATCGAAGGGCATACTCACGAGCCGCTTCGGCAATTGACATCGGCTGATCTTTGCTGGCCTGGCCAGTAACCAACCCGATCATTGTTTGTTCGAGAATAGAATACTCCTCTGTCAACGACTTCCTCAGACTGGCCATATACAGTCTACCGATAGCTAGTGAAGAATATTGTATGTCAGTATCGACAGCACAATGATCTTCTCCTAGGAAAGAAATATACTTACCGCCCATCTCTTCTTGTATCCCAACTTCGTGCAACAGGACCACCACATCAACCATATGCTCTGTTAGTGGTTGCTCAAACTTGCTTGCACCTCTGTTCATGATGCAAGCATGACACTACTGGGCTAAAGACGCAAGCAATAGCATAAAGCATTTACCTAAAACCTTTTGAGTTCTGGCTGGTGAAACCGTCAATCTAGATTTAGCTAGAAACGAGATGCTCTTCCTGGGTTAAACCCTTTCGCTCGACAATCAGGCGTAATTTTTCCAAAGCTGATTTTTCGATCTGTCTAATTCTCGGCCCAGAACAACCCTCTAGCTTAGCAATCTCCTCTAGGGTCATAGGACCTTCAGGTGAGCCAATACCATACCTCAGCCGCAATACCCTACTTTGTCTTTCGTTCAGCTCGTCGAACAACCCCATAATTGAAATCTGTTGTTCAATAATATTGTAAGGATCTTCTGAATTCGAGTCGGCAATCATATCACCAAGCACTTTATCAGAAGAACCGTTCGATATCGGCACGTCTAGAGACTTGGGCGTACTGATAAAATCAATAATGCTTGTTACTGATCTTGTTGTCATGTGGAGTTCTTTGGCTATCTCTTCATGTGTCATACCGGCTTTTAGCAGGCTTTTTATCGGTTTAATCTTGACGTGGTGATGTTCTGGAATAATACTAACGGATCGGGCAGCACGCGTTATACCATTGCGTACCCAAGGCACAGCAAAAGTACTAAACGCATTACCCGTTGAAACATCAAATCTATCAATTGCGTTGTCTAACCCAAACATGCCCTCAGATAGTAAATCGCCAGCTTCTAGAATTGAGTCTGTCTTGAACTGATAGCGACTAACCAACCACGCCACAAGTCGAAGATTGTGATATGCCAAGGACTTCTTTGCAGCTACTCCATCAGCAATATCAGATAGATCTTTTTCCGCAGGTTCAAACATGCCTGGCATACCATTAGCAAAACATATGCCATCTATGACTACCTTTGCGGTTGCCAGTTTGGCCTTGTCAATCTTTTCAAACAATGCACGTTCTTCATCTTTACCCAGCACCGGAATATCTCGCAGTATCTGCCTATATGAATCCAGCTCGCCCGTATACGAAGTTTCCGGTCCTACTGGATCCAGAATATCATTGACAGGAGCATCCATACTACCTACATACTCTCGCGCCCATATCATCAGGTTGCGGTGCATTTCGTTAGCAATATCTTGCCCATACCCGTGGTCCAAGTCACCCCCAGATAAACTGTCTGTTTGTTGTATTACCTCACTCACAAAGCTATCCCAGTTGTTTATCGACGATCACTTACGCTACCGGCGCACCGTCAGCAGCACGAAGTACTAATTGTTTAGCGAAGCTCGTTTGCTGAGATACAGTTGATGCGTTTGGATCCAAGCCAGAGGTATCTACAGATGGATCAACCTCGGTACTCATCATCCAGCCGTTGTCTGAGTTCTGTAATCTTAATGAATACAACGCTTGTCGATTATCAACATTACCATCGCCATCTACATCAACAGTTCTGTTGTCATCTACCTCACCTTGTACCATTGACACATGGACACTTGTTGCCTCGCTAGGGTTAAGTGAGTGCGCAGGAAGTCCCACCACCAACACATAGTAGCCACTATTATCAGTTGCATTGTTAATAACGTTTAAATATTGTCGTCCGCTTTGTTCGTCAGTATGAATAAAGTTCTTACTGCCTATGCCCTGGTTGTACAAATCTACAATTGAAGTAGCGAGCGTCGTAGCTGACATCTGGAACTCTGCGTTTTGCTCCGGTGTAGTAGCCATTTCAACCATAGCCGCACTACCGATCTCGGGAGCAAGACTCGCATTATCTGGAGAGCCTGGTTCGTTGATAGGACCTGGCACTTTACCATCATTGGTTTTTTTAGGAATATTACTAGTTGCTTCTGCCGGCATTGGTTTTGCAATCTCTTTGTCAGACTGGTCGACACAACCAGCTACAAGCACCCCAGCACCAACAAGAGCTA
Source organism: Candidatus Saccharimonadota bacterium (assembly GCA_020428105.1). Classification (GTDB taxonomy): domain Bacteria; phylum Patescibacteriota; class Saccharimonadia; order Saccharimonadales; family JAGQNK01; genus JAGQNK01. Next base: position 30,231 of record JAGQNK010000001.1, on the reverse strand, counting down.
ATGCTGCCTTGCGCAGAGTTGATGGCTTAATTGGTTTCTTGGTGTCAATATTTGTAATTGCTTCGTTTTTACTCATGAACAAATATTATCACAAATATGTGTTTATGTCAAATTTAGTACTTTTTCAGCGTATTTTTTGAAGGCACTGATATCGTTTCCGTCGTTCAGTAGCATAATATCAGCTTTGTCTTTCACGGCAGACATGTTCAGCGTCGCTTCATCACCATTATGCTGCATCTCCGCTTGTTCTTCTGCTATGAATTGTTCAAAAGTCTTACGGTCTTCAGCAGTTCTCTGCCTAGAAAATACTCTGTTATAGCGAACTTTTGGATCGGCATCCACCCAGACCAAGGTGCCACCAAGTTTGTGAATCTCGTCGGCTTCGCCAGGGTTACGTAGGCTTGCCATGACTATGCCTTTGTAGTTGGCCTTTTGTTGTTCGTAGAATTCAACCGCCTTAATGACAAGAACGCCTAGCCCACTTTCACGGCGCCACCCTGCACTCAGTGTGCGTAGATTTTCGCGCTCTATTGGCAGCCCTCGCCGCTTTAGTTCTACGCGCAGCAAATCACTAACCGATACAAACAAATATCCGTGTTTCTCGGCCAGCATCTCACCAACCGTGTCTTTGCCGCTACCATTCGTTCCAGCCAGTCCAATAATCTCTAGTTTATTTGATGTAATCATGTAATTTTTTGGAATCCTTGTGCTTGCGTAGCTTTGCAAGTGCTTTGGCTTCTATCTGACGAATTCTCTCGCGGGTCACAGAAAATTCTTGGCCAACTTCCTCGAGGGTATGGCTCTTGCCATCTTCTAGCCCAAAACGGAGCTTAAGAATCTTTTGCTCACGCTCAGTAAGGCTGCCTAGCATATCCTTGACGTGCTCTTTTAGCAGCTGATTGGTGGCAGATTCTTCAGGACTGATTGTGTCTTCGTCTTCGATGAAATCTGCCAACACAGAATCTTCTTCATCATCACGTACACTAGCATCTAGCGAACTGATATCCTGCTTGATCTTCATGATATGCTCAACTTTTTCAACATCAATCTCCATCTCTTTGGCGATTTCTTCGTTGGTCGGTTCGCGGTTAAGATCCTGAGTCAAGCGACGCTGGGTACGCAAGAGTTTGTTGATAGTTTCCACCATATGAACCGGAATACGAATAGTTCGAGCCTGGTCAGCAATTGCGCGAGTAATTGCCTGTCGTATCCACCATGTAGCATATGTAGAGAACTTAAATCCTTTATCAGGATCGAACTTTTCGACTGCTCTAAGAAGACCGGTGTTACCTTCCTGAATAAGGTCGAGTAGATCCAAGCCACGACCAACATAACGCTTGGCTATAGAAACAACCAGACGCATATTCGCTTCGGCCATCTCGTCTTTTGCAGCTTTGTCACCAGCTACTACACGTTGTGCTAGCGCTAATTCTTCGTCGGCTTTCAGTAGAGGTATTTTTCCGATTTCACGCAAATACAGACGGACCGAGTCGTCAGCGATATCGTCCATGATGACCTTTTCACTAAGGTCAATTTCTTCATCTCCATCCTCGTCTACCCAATCACCAGAAAGCGCTGCTTTTGGCTCGTTGGGCGCTACAACCATAATGTTTGCATCGGCCAGCTCGGTATACAGCTCATCAAGAATGTTTGCATTTTCGGGTGTTTCAGGAATACTTGCGAAAATATCTTGTTGGTTAATTTTACCGTCTTTTTTAGCTTTTTCTATAAGTGCAGCCTTAGCTTCGGCTTTTTTCTGATCATCTTCAGCCATAAATTAGCGCTTCTCCTATTAAAATTTGCCTAGTAGATTGTCCAGGTCTTTCACCTGCTGCAGCAAACGCTTTAACTCATCGCCTTCAGCATGAGCCAGCGCCTCTGTTATTGGTTGTTTTTTTGCTTGAACGTATTGTTTTATGAGTTTTTCCTGCAGTCGAGCGGCTTCGTTACGAAGTTCCAATAGCTCGTGGCGTCGATATAATTCATCGAACTGTAATCCTAAGATTTTAACATAATCCGCCACATCACTCAAGGCCTCGGCTTCCTTGGAATCGCCATTGAACAATGGATTGTCCTGCAAAAACCGAAGTAACTGATGAGCCTGTTCGTTCATCAGCATGTCATAAGTGATTGGCTTTAGATAATGTCTCAGTGGTGGCTGCATCAAAACCAATGACATAAATTGATCCTGGGTTTTTTTGCGGTCAATAAGGGCTGGGTCCAATGTCCGAGGAGTTGCCTTGCCCTTTTTGAGGCTTACTCGCTGGACAGCTTCGCTTGAATTCATTTTTTGTTCAAGAGCCTGTCTGCTAACGCCAACACTTTTGGCTATTTCACCGATGTAATGTTCTTGCTCCACCTGGTCAGGCAGTTGACGCACCACACGAAGCACAACATCACTAAACTTACGTTTGCCCATGGCCGTACTCAGGTCCAATTCCGCTGCATAGCGGTCCATCAACCAGTCCACGGCATACTGTTGGTCTTCAATCACGCTACGCCACAGCGCCGGGTCTTTCTTTACCAATTCATCAGGATCTTTACCTTCAGGTACGGTAATCATACTCAGATTAACGCCAACCTTGCCAGCAATTGGAATTGCCCGTTCGGCTGCTGTCAAACCTGCCCTATCCTGATCAAATGCTAGTCGAATATCACCCGTAAAGCGATTTAAAGCTTTTAGATGCATCTCGGTCATTGCCGTACCCGCCGTAGCGACAACCTGAGCAATACCCGCCTGATGACTGGCAATAACATCCAAATTTCCCTCCACTACAACAACATAACCACAACGGCGAATACTGTCTTTGGCCAAATGTAACCCATACACATGACGTCCTTTATCGTACAAAAGCGTTTGAGGAGTGTTCAGATACTTTGGAGCATTCGGTGCGTCTTCGAGCAGTCTAGCCGTAAAGCCAATAACCCTACCCTGCGCATTCATCAGTGGAATCTGAATCCGCCCACGGAACATGTCATTAGCCGTTCGATAACGCTTGGTAACCAGACCTGACTTCACTAGCTCTGCTTCCGTAAAGCCTTTTTTCTTCAAAAAGTCCAACAGCGCAGTGCCATTGTTTGGTGAGTAGCCAATCCGAAATGCCAACGCTACGTCTTTGGTAAACTTGCGCTGTTTGAAAATATAATCAAGCGCTGTTTGGTTCTGTTTGAACTGTGCTTGATAAAACTTGGTGGCCAACTCATGGGCTTCGTGTAACCGCTCTTTTACCTTGCCGAAGTCTGCTCTCCTGCCAGTCTGAAACTGCTCTAGATCAACTCCGGCTTTGCGCGCCAGATGCTCGAGTGCGCTCTTGAAGTCTAGTCCTTCCATCTCCATAACAAAACTAAACATGTCACCACCCCGACCAGACGAAAAATCATGCCAAATCTGCTTTTCGGGACTAACAATGAAACTAGGTGTCTTTTCAGCACCAAAAGGACTAAGACCTTTGTAGTTGCGCCCAGCACGTTTGAGCTGGACATACTCACCGATGACGTCCTCTATGGCTAATCTGGATTTTACCTCTTCTACCGCATCCATATTGATAAGTATCAAGCAGATAGCGTCTAGTGGCAAGTATGAGCGTGTTAAAGAGCCGGTGTGCACCAGTCGTCAAGTCATTGCGCACTGCACGGTAATGCAGTTCACGAGCTAACGTTTGCCAGATCTATTGCCGCCCCTGCTACGACTCATTCGTCCAGGACCACCTGCTATATGCCCTGCTCGTCCATGAAAGTTATGGTTTCGAGGCTGTTTTCGATGGAAAGCAGTATCAGTCACTTGTGATTTTGGCATTTGGTCAGATTTTGGATGAGGGAATCGTTCACGCTGAGTCGGTGGAACTGGAGGCTTTGGTGGTTTGTGCGTTGGTGGCGCTTCAACTGGTGTCTTTCTAGGGGGCAATGGGCCAGCGCCGGGCACCTCAGTAACGATATGTGGAGTTGGGTTGCTTGGTAACTTTCGTCTACCTATGGCAAAAGCAATATAGCCAGGTATGATGATTGGCAAGAACCTGAATTTGCTGGTTTCACTTTCTTCATGTTCACTGTGTTCTTTAATAGTGCCACCATCATCACCAGTATCCTGTTCTGACTCCGGCACACTTCTTTCTTCAGCACTGCTTGTCCTAGACATAGATACTTCTACCTGAAAAGTTCGTTCCTGAGCCAGAAATTCTGTCAGCACTATATCAACGGCAGGATCAACCGAGGCTGGATCGCGGTTCCACTGTTCTATCATTTGCGTCGTTGATACATGTCCAAAACTCTGCGCCAATTGATCTACCATAATTACTTCGTCATCAGTCAGAACATCCTCTATAGACGGTAGTAAGTCAATCATCGCAGGGTCTACAGATACGCCTCTTTCTTGCAAGGCCGCAGCAAGTTGCATTGTGCCTATGTCACGTCGCTCATTTCCTAGTTCATCCTGTTTGGCGGCAGCTTCTGGTGTAGTTACCTGCAAGCCCGCCGTCCTAACTCCTCGTTCATTTACCGAATCATCTTCAGCAGATGCCGTTCCGCGAAACGACATTCCATCAATAACCCACCCTTGGTCCAGCTCTGTTTTTACAGATGAAGCAAATATATCAATCTCTCCAGGATCAATCAACCTACCCGACTCAGCATCATCAGCAAACTGTCGAGCCCACCTCTCTGTCATAGTGTCAGCAATTATTTGAGTTTGCCTACTAGATGAATCGACTGTATCACCGCTACCATGTCTGCCGTCAACAACTGTAGTAGTAGAACCATCCTGATCTTGAACGGTGATTGGAGTTTCGTGCTCAGCAACAACCTTATGATGACTTTCCATTTCTATGTCAATCGCTGGTAGTTTTGGCTTGCCGTTTTCACCGTTGAAATAATTGGCTGCACCGGAGTACAACGTAGTAGCCAATGCGCCTATTACTAGCATTTGCTGAGGCGTTAGCATACGACCCTGTACTTCTAATGTTGGAATGGATGAATCTCTATCTTTCATTTTGTTTTATTTGCTTCTGTTTGTTTATTTATTGATAGAATCATATTATCACACTAGTGCTTATTTGTCAATAATGTATTACAGTAGTCTTGGTTTGTTTAAATGTTTCCTTTTGTGGTTAAATATATGTGAATATGGAACCGAATGATCAGTATGATTTCATAACTAACCCGCAAGCCACACCAAAGAAAAGTATCGGCAGTGGTATGAGTAAGAAGAAAATTGCTCTTTTTGCAGGTGGTGGAATATTGATCCTTGGAATCATTATTTCCGTAGTCGTGTCGATAACCGGGAATCAACCAACCAACACCGATTATCTGCTAGCCGTAGCCGCCAAGCAGAGTGAAATAATTCGCGTATCTGATATTGCTATCAAAGAAGCCAAAGGTATTGAGGCGCGTAATTTAGCCATGACTACCAAGCTCAGCCTGCGAAGCGACCAATCGTCACTAACTACTGTGCTGAAGTCTCAAAAGGTAAAGATCCCCAAAGCCGCCGAGAATCCCAAAACCGATGCGATGTTAACCAATGCCACTCAAAATAACCGCTTTGATGAAGTCTATCTGAAATTTATTCAGGCTGAGCTAGTAGATTACCAAAAAAAGCTCAACACCGCCTATAAGACAAGCGTAAACAAGAACCTCAAAGAAGCAATAGGCATCCAATACCAAAATGCTTCGATCATTATCGGGGTCGACCCTGAACTTGAAGGCAATGCTAACTAAGCTGCTTTGCAACTAAGTCATACGAGTGTCGTATTAAACCCTGAACCTCATCCCAATCCAGCTGACCACTCAGAATAATAGTATTCCAGTGCTTCTTGTTTAGATGGTAACCTTCCATGACTTCGGTATACTTTTCGCGTAATACTTTCGAAAGTTCCGGGTCACACTTCAGACTAATACGCACAGGCATCTTGCCCTCTGCAATCAGAGCAAACATCTTATCTTTGACTTTATATACAGCCACTCCTTCACCAAAAGGATAATCTAACCTAGAATTTGGCATACTCAACAAATATGTTTCGACAGTTTGATGGTCCATACTAATCGTATTTTACACCAACCCTAAACGCGAGTACCCGCCAGAATACTCATTGCCTCTGGGCCAATAGTAATAGCTTGCCCTATATTTATCTCGCTAAGATTACTTATGTGTGTATTGTCTCGACGCAAAGATGGCAAAGCGGCCAATATACGCATGTCCATTTCTTCATCACAAATGCCTGGCTGCGAGTATGATTTTTTTAATTCTCGCCACACGCTACTGCCTTCCGGTATGATCATGACAGATACAGAATCAATCATCTCAGCCGGCGCAGGTGTGAGTGTCTCTATTTGTCCGTCTGTCGTGATATCAGATGATGATACTGGCGAATTGGGAATAACTTCTGACAATATCGACGTTGTAGTTGTGGGCAAATCTATTTGCCAGTCTGGCTCTGTAGTAGAAGGGACTGTTGAAATGGTCGCAATTCCTTCTTCACTTGACTTCATTTCAACCGTGTCGCTACATTTCGCAACACCAAACACCGCCACTCCGGCAAGAGCGACCGCAGCGATACCCTTTACCACATAACCTTTTATTTTATCCTGTCGACTACTGACGTTTCTTTCGGTCCAGATATTGCTCACAAAAGTGCCAAGCTTCTGGCGAATAGTCTGGCTGTGGGTTGCTTGCATGCTGTGCTCTGCGCCTGTCAATGGCCCAACGGCATTAAATAACCCAGACCCAGTATCTACCGCCCCTGTGGCACTGCGTCTGCCAAACAGGCCAACTTCATCCACGCCGTCTACTGCGCGATCAAAACGCACAACAACATTATCAGGAATTGCATTAGCTGGATCACTCAACAGACCCTTCCGACGCGCATGCTCCGTAAAGGTCGCAGGATCATCTATCATCTGACTTTTTAATGGATTTATGCCTATTCTCAGCCTAGTATTCAGCGCTGTAGCAAAATCTCGCCTAAAAGCCATACCTTCTTCGTCAACAGCTACACCATACACATCTGCATACTCGTGAATTGCTGAATATGCTTCATCCTCAACTGTGCGCCAAGCACTTTCATCAACCACAGACCCCAGAGCGCCCAACTGAACGACAGCATCCAGCTTTGCTTGCAAAGCATTGTGCTTAAGTTGACGTAAGTCTGTTGGCTGGGTCACAAAAACTTCGTTGTTTCCTTGCATGAAAACTCCACTAAATCTAGTATATTATACTACAGTTGTGCGGATATTACAATATTGTGTATCGAGAGAGTTACGAGTTGTGACGAAACCATTCCAGGTAATGCTGTAGTTCGGCAATTGAAGCCTGAATATCGTCAAAGGCTCGGTGCGTTGAATCCTTTTCAAACACCTCACCGTGTTTGCCCTGCATCAATATCTTGAAGCTACTGACATCGAGCATTCGATAGTGTAATTTTAAATCAAACGCAGGCATCCACTGCTTGATAAATAGTCGGTCATTGTATATGGAATTACCAGCCAGCACAGCTAGTTCGTTACCGAAATGCTCGCCAACCAGAACCAGCATATCTTGTTCAACCTCTGCCAGTGGCTTACCAGAGTCCAGCTTATTTACAAAGTCATCCCTATTGGCCGGATAATCACGCCACCAGATATTCTTTTGCATTCGGTCAATTACGACATCTCTTTTCTGCTTGATACGCGCTTCATAGTTCGCTAAAGTCTTGAAGTTAAAATCCGTAATCTCTACCGCTATCTCCAGCAACACGTCTTTAGCTGGCTCAAGTCCAGTCATCTCTAGGTCGACCCAGAGCAAACGAGTTGGTATTGTGTTCTTGTCGGCCATTAGTGATATTATACCGCACCTTTCGCAATCAAGCGTCTTGTCGATATACTAGATAGTGTAATGACTAAACGCCATCAAACGTTCGTAATACTTTTCATACTCATAATTGTATGTGCGACAGTGGTACTTTTGCTTCGCAAGAATCCGCCAGAACAAACACAAACAAATCCAATCCATTCTAATACAACAGCTCCCGATAATGTCGATAAGCCCGTGGCCAAACCAGTATTCGACAAAACTACGCATTCAATTAACGACCCACAGAGTATTTGGATAATCGTCAATAAACAGAGGTCATTTGATCCTATAACCTACACCCCTCAGGATTTAGTTTCCGTTGGCAACGGACAGCAGATGCGACAAGAAGCAGCAAACGCACTTACAAAAATGCTCAAAGCTGCAAGTGCCGAAAACCTTACACTGCAACCTATGAGTGGCTATCGCTCATATCAAACTCAACAGGTGGTTTACGCCCGCGAAGTTGAAACGTACGGCCAAACTGTGGCCGATACTCAAAGCGCGAAGCCAGGACACAGCGAACACCAGACCGGCCTGAGTATCGACATTGGCGGCGGAGGCTGTGGGATCGAGGATTGTTTTGGTAATACAGCCGAAGGTAAATGGGTCGCCGCCAATGCCTACAAGTTCGGTTTTATTGTTCGCTACCCAGAGAGTAAAGATCAAATTACAGGCTATCGATATGAGCCTTGGCATATCCGCTACGTCGGCAAAGAACTAGCCTCTGAGATGAAAAAAACAAATATCCAAACACTTGAGGAATTCTTTGGTATTTAACCCTTGGTGAAGTCTAGGGCACAGGAATTTATGCAGTAATGTTTATTGGTTGGAGAGCCTGCATCATCGAACAAGTGTCCGAGGTGGCCGCCGCACTTTGCACAAACCACCTCAATGCGTTGCATACCGTGGCTATCATCGTCTTTTAGTTCAATCGCCCCGTTCTGAGCAACATCCGCAAAACTTGGCCAACCAGCAAGTCCAGCAACATCAGACTCGTACTTGGCATCACTACGAAAGAGTAGGTTTCCGCATGCTACGCACCGGTACTCCCCTGTCTTGTCATTGTTCAGTAAATCGCCAGAAAATGGCACTTCCGTGCCCTTTTGACGAAGGACAGTATATTGCTCAGAAGTCAACTTCTTGCGCCATTCATCATCTGAGAGTTGCATGCACTACTCTTTGGCTTTATCCAATTTATCTAGCTTCAGCCCAGTGACAACAAAATAGATCACGAAAGCTACAGCCAAAAAGACAATAACCGAATTGATCAACAAGCCAAAGTTAAAGACCGCAGAACGATTACCGATTTGTACATTCCAGGTCAACCCATTCAGCCCACCCTTACCAACCAACAAATCAACTATAGGTGTGATAATACTAGCTACTATGTCTTTGACCAAGACACCAGCCTGGGTACCGATCGCCAAACCTACAGCCAAGCCAACAACCCCTTGTTTGCGCACAAAATCCATAAAACCGTTCATTGCACTACCTGCCCTAGTTTCCTTAAGCTTTGCGGCTCGAGTAGCTGCCGCCTTTGCCCTGGACTGAGCCGTCTGAGACATTTTACTATTTGCCATTTTCAACCTCCATTAACTGTTGACAAATATTATACGCGCTTAGTCAACTACATTTTATCCGGTGCGTGAATTCCCAAAAGCTGCAAACCGGTCTTTAGCCTATTTGCATAACACTCTACCAAATACAGCCGAGTGTCTTGACGCGGATCATCAATTACCCGGTTCTTTTCGTAAAACCTGTTGAAGGTCTGAGCCAACTCATATAGGTAGGTGCATATGTGATGTGGCATAAGCTCGGCTGTTGTCTTTTCTAGTATTTCTGAGTACTCGCCAATTTTGCGCAGCAAGCTGCGTTCATCAGATTGCAAGTTTGTCATGGCTACATCATTTCGCCCAACTACTTTGGTGAGGATACTTCTAGCGCGTGCATGAGCGTATTGTAGGTAAGGTCCACTATTTCCTTCGAGAGCTATTGACTCTTTAGGATCATACACAATATCGCCACCTATACGGTTTTTGGCAAAAGCATACTTTACCGCTGCAAGAATTGTTTGTTCATTGGCAACCGTTCCATTCTCCGTGCCTGCTTGGTGTGCAGCCTCTAGTATTTCCAACGCTGTCACCACATTGCCTTTGCGTGAGCTCATTTTTACTCCACCCTGCAGCTTCACGACACCATGTGTCAGGTGACGTGTACGTTCCGCAGGTTCCGGCGCAAACTGCTTTATAGCCGCAATCACGACTTGCATATACTGTGCTTGTTCGTTGGCAGTAATAATTATTGACTGACCAAAATGATATTCCTGCCACTTGGTCAAGCTTAGCCCGATATCCTTGGTTTCGTAAGTTGGTAAGCCTTCGGAATTAATGAAAACCCGTTTGTGTAGACCCTGCTTCTCGCCATCAAAGATTATAGCGCCTTCGCTCTCTTCAAAAATACCCTTTTTTAGCTGAGCCTGAACTGTTTGTACACCAAGCTGTGTAACTTCGCTCTCGGGAATGTAGCGGTCAAACGGCACAACCTGTAATTGTTTGTACAGCTCGGCAAAATAATCATAGCTCCACTGACGGCATGTCCAATATATTTGCGCAAACAGTGAGTCATGATCACCTTGTTCATGTAATTGATACACTCTTTTGTTCGTCTCAATGATCTCCCGACGCGACTTTTCATCGTCCTCGTAGGCATTGTTACCCTCTACATAACGCTTACCCAGCCACACTGGTCTTTCCGCTTCTGCAACTTCGTCAAGCTTTTCTGGCAACTCACCACCTATGTGTTTGATAATTGACCACATACATTTCCCTACGTGCAAGCCTACATCACCACCATAATTGATACGAACCGTCTCTGCACCAGCGCTTTCGACCAATCGTGCAATCATATCTCCAACCAACGTAGTATATAAATGTCCGGCATGAAGTGGCTTGAAAGGGTTTGGGTCAGAGTATTCTACAAGAACCTTTTTGCCGGTAAGTGGCTGTTCTGGGTCTTGGCTTGCCAACTCCACCAATGCTTTGTCGGAAATTACTAGGTTCAAAAAGCCCGGTCCGGCAACCTGAACATCCTTCAAGAGCTCGTGGTCACGCAGTTTGTCCGCCAACGCCTGACCAATGTCCCTAGGACTTTTACCCACTTGTTTAGCTAGCTTCAACGCAACATTAGTTGTAAAATCACCAAATTGCTCATCAGGTCTCGACAACTCAATACTGACCTCGATCTCGAACAAATCTTTGCAGGCAGACTGGATAGCCTGAATTAGTAAATCTTTCACTGTATCTATATTACCCCTGATAGCCAGATTATTCTACTTATGTTTTGGATTGGATAGTCTTGCCAATTCCCAAAAAACGGCATACGTACTCATCAGTAGTAAAAAGAATGTTATAGTCGTTACAAATGATTGGGTATGGGCAGCCGGATTTACTACTCTGTCAGACACATCAAAAATCAATCCCGCAGGATTAACTAATATATCCCAACTATTCCACCGTAAGCTCCGACCGAGATAAATCGCAAAACTGCACGCCAACAACACCACGGCAATAATTAAGTACGCCCACTTGGCGGCAAATCGTTTGAGTAATCGCTGGTGAACAATGAAAACACTCATAAATCCAGCAATGTAGGCGTTGAAGATAAACGAACAAAACATCACGATGTCATACAGCAAACTTACCTCGCCAGTTTCATGTAAATGTATCAGATCACTCACAAGATAAAAGCTATTGGGCAGTAGCCCGACCCAAAACACTGTTAGTATGATGTTTTGCCAAGTAGACCATGCAGTGGTTCGCAGTCTATCCACCAAACACACCGCAAAAAGCAACGGCAACCACGCTAGAAACAAATTCCACAGCAAAAACCAGTATCTATCAGTTTGCGATTCGGCCGAACGCATCAAAAACAACAGTAATGTCACGCCGTTCGATGCAACCAGCGCTGCAACAAGTCGATTGTAACGAGACCATACTTTTACCTTCGCTTGTTTGGTACTCATGTGCCTATTGTATCAGCTTCGTTTTCCGGCCAATGATAAACAAATCTCTGCTCGATAGATTATAATATTACTCAATGAAGCAATTAAACACTTCTCTTGACGCCATCCGCGACGCCGTCAGGACGTTCATGAACTTGGTTGCCAAACAAATAAATTCCCTAAGTGGTGGCAAGATTTTACCAAATCATATAACAATATTTGGGTTGCTGATGCATTTACCAATTGCATATCTTATAGCCTGTGGTTACTTTGGTTACGCGGCTATCCTGCTGGTAATTTTTGGGCTATTCGACGCCCTGGACGGGTCTTTGGCTCGCCTTCAAAAAAAGGCTAGCAACGCAGGCATGTTGCTAGACGCCAGTACTGATCGGATGAAAGAAATCATCCTCTACACCGGTTCGGCCCTTGCGCTAGTCAATATGACCAAACCGTACTGGGCAGTCTGGGCGGTTGCAGCGTGTGGCTCTAGTATCTGTGTTAGCTACGTCAAGGCCAAGGGCGAGACTGCGGTTGCCGGCGGAAAACTGACTGCCAACGAAGTAAATCGCCTCTTCCAAGATGGTCTGGGGCGTTTCGAAATTCGTATGGCCTTGCTTGTCATTGGCTTAGTCCTTGGTCGGCTCGGAATAATCCTTGTCATCATTACCATCCTGTCTACCTACACTGCTTTGGAGCGCCTTATCAAGATAACAAAGAAGCTTGGCTAATGTACAAAATCGACCTACACACCCATTCAGTTGCTTCGCCAGACGGTGGCATAACCGCCGATCAGTATCGTCGCGCCCTAGGAGCAAAACTGCTGGATGTCGTAGCAATAACCGACCATAACACTGCAGACTTTGCCCTAGAAATGCGCCGTCAGCTCGGTGATTCTATTATTGTCGGCGAAGAAATAATGACCTCCGCAGGAGAAATCGTAGGCTTATTCCTCACCAGGACAATCCAGCCCGGACTAACCCCCCAGGAAACTATCAAACGCATCAAGGAACAACATGGTATCGTCTACATACCTCATCCGTTCGAAACAATTCGCAAAGGCATGCATCCCGCCGTACTAGACGAACTAGTCGATTACGTCGACATCATAGAAGTCTGTAATGGTCGAGCATTCTTCCAAAACAAGAGTGAGCAAGCAGTAGTCTGGACTAGGATAAACGGTAAGATTGGCGCTGCCAGCAGCGATGCTCACGGATATCAAGGCCTTGGATCCACCTACACCTCACTAACTGAAATACCGACACCAGAAAATTTTCTAAAACTAATGTATAGCGGAATCCCAATGACTGGGCGGCCCAGTGTTAGAGCTCTGCTCTACCCCAAACTAAACCGCTTGCGCAAAAAGGTCCGCAAAGCTCGAGGTAATCTATGAGCGATTGGTGGGCAGCATTTTGGTTCTTTTTACCCGCTGGCATAGCCAATGCGGCTCCTTTGTTTGCTTGCCGTCTACCTATATTAAAAGACTGGAACACGCCTATAGACCTTGGCAAGACATGGCGTGGCAAACCAATATTTGGAGCCAACAAAACATGGCGTGGACTGTTATTTGGCACATTTGTTGCAGCCTTGGTTGGCTTGCTGCAATACCGCGTGATAACTAGCAGTGTTGAGTCGACCTTCTTTATCGTCATTAGCACTGCCGCACTTGGCTTTGGAGCGTTAGCCGGCGATGCTGTAGAAAGCTTCTTCAAACGACAAATCGGCGTTAAGCCCGGGGATAAATGGTTCCCTTTTGATCAGATAGATTACATCATTGGTGGACTGTTGGCTGTATCTCCATTCGTTAGCCTGCAAATAGATGATGTACTGCGTGTTTTGGTCATATATTTTGGCCTACACCTAATTACTAGCTACATTGGTTATTTGATTGGTTTCAAAAAAACTCCAATCTAGAGTCTATGCTCATTTCCAGACAGTACAAAATATTCATCACCAAATGCTTGGCAGACTTGATCGATAGAAAAATTTTCAAGCATATCCAAAGTCTGTGACGGCATAGCCCGCAAGGCTTTACCCTTTTGCCGACGAAGATCCTTAGATAATCTGAGCGCTAGGTAGCACTCGTCAGATGCATACAAATCTGGTTCATCGACATCGAAAAATATATTCAATTCCTTGTCCATGTCTCTTAGGTGGCGCTTGTAAGCATCCTCCGAGACAACTGCATAAAGCACGCGAACACGAAAATCCACCTGTCGAGCAACTAAAGTAGCCCAGCGGGAAACAGCCCGGTGATCTCCGTGGCCAGTAAGGCCAATTGGAGCAAAAGTCACGATTGTGTTCGGACGAAACTCTTTCACGATTGCCCGAATCTTGGTTAGTGCCTTCTCATCAGATACCTGCGCACAGCCACCATCAGCAAAATCTAACCAATAATGCTCATTGATGCCTAAAATACTCTGGGCTGCGCTGAGTTCAAGAGTGCGAATTTGCCCTATTTTCTCCTTTGACCACTTTTCAGGGTGATACACACCAGCCTCACCCCTGGTGGCCGTAATACAGCCAACTCGTTGACCGTTACTGCTCGCCAGAGCAGCCAAGCCACCACAGCAAAACGTTTCGTCATCTGGGTGTGCCCATAGACCCAAAATGTCACCGAGGTGGTTTACCGTATCCATACATAGCCTTTATTCTGCCAGGGCCTTCTTGAGATTCTCGATGAGGTCCACGGGTGTTGGGTTTAGCCCGTTCAGTAAAGCAAGGTACAAACTCACGAAATCACCATAGGCAATTGTCCACATCAACTGCTTCAACAGAGTATCACCCTGTGCCTGAATGACATTTGCTGCTGGTCTTTTGCCAGACAATAGCCTATCAGTGGCCTCAAACCGCTTAATCACCTGTGGGTGATCCAAGCTACTGCGCAAATCAACAACTGCATAAGGTTTGTCTACGGGGTGACTAGTCCACCCCAAAAACTCATTGTGGTTAAATTCTGGTAACTGGTTGCACCAAGCAACATTCTTGGCATTTTCATTGAAGCTGATTTTCCACTTGTAAGCTGCTGGAAAAAGCTTCGAACTTGCATAGATCACTGGTGATTTACCCATAATCTCCAACGCTAATTGCTTAGCTGGATTCTTGCTGACCGGCTCTATGGCAAGCCAATCCAGCATTTGGTCCTTGAGCCAATCAGCAGAATCAGCTATAACGGCAAGTTCGTCAGTCACAAATGGCGTCTGTGATAACACTTCCATCAAAGCCCGATATTGATATCCGAAGGTAAAGCGTGGCTGGTAGCCGTTTGGCAGCTGAATGTACGGCAAATGATGCTCTTTTGCCTGATCTAATAATTTGCCGCCAGACGCAATTACGACAATCATAGGCCTTTCTGCCCCATCACCCTTACTGAGCGCGGTATCAAATACGCTTAAGGTTTCTTCGGTGTTGCCAGAATAACTAGAGCAAACCAGTAAAGTATTTTGGTTTACCCGGCTTGGTAAATCATAGTCTTGCACAATACTAAACGGGACGCCTAGGTTGCCGACTGTTTGATATGCCTTAGCTGCAAGCCCTGATCCGCCCATACCCGCAACAACTACATCGTGTATTTCCTTTGGTGGCTCCCATGCAAAACCAAAATCATTTTGGTACTGCTGCCATTGTTTTTCGGCAATACCAAGAGCATCTTGAGCGTCACGTTGATGAATATATTTCAGATCGTCTAACAAAGTATTTCTCCCTCACAGTATTTATGTTATATACTATCTACTAACCGATAGTGATTAATCAAGAGGGTGGGAAATATGTTCGGTCACGACAACAATCAACAAGCAAAAGATAACGATGAGGCTGCAACAATTCAGCCAACGGTAGCGGAGCCAGCAACAGATATGCAGGGCTTTACGCCACCGCCAGCCGATCCGGCCGTCATTAACGCAGATGATACTACTAGTAGCAATGACACAAGTAGTGAGTCAGTTACTGAGACAGAATCAACTGATTCAGACATAACGCCAAGCACTACGCTAGACGTATCCGCAGAGAGTGCTCTAGAATTACCAGAATCACCAACTTTGCCAGGTGGACTTTCGCTATCAGAGCCATCAGCTGATGAATCTGCCGCACCAGAGCCCGCAACAACAGCGCCAACTCCTGAGCTATACGAGGAAACAGACACCAATACCGAAGATACTGCCTCTGTCACCGGTGACATCAGTACCCCTGTATCTGGCGACTTAATCGACCTCAAACAAGAAGCACTCCAAAGCCTCTCACCACTAGTCGAGAAGCTAGACCAAACTCCTGAAGAACGCTTCCGTACAACTATGATGATGATTCAAGCTACAGATGACTCTAGTAAAATTCGTACCGCATACGAGGCGGCCCAGAGCATAGAGGATGAAAAAATTCGTGCCCAGGCACTTTTAGATGTAGTGAACGAAATTAACTACTTCACTCAGCAACAAAAGACTGAAGACGCCGAATAGTCTTTCTGATGCAACCATAAAACAGCTTCATTTGAAGCTGTTTTATGTCTCAAGCAATTGCTATCACATTACCTTTTAGCAAAACGGAATCTGTGAACTACATATCCTAGGAAAGAAACTGCTACGAAAATCGCCAAGGTATCACCAGGGCCTGTCTCGGGTATATCTTTTCCTGTGGCAACGCTACTTCCAGCCACCGGACTACTACTTGCGATGTTCTGCTGTTCTGCTTTCTTTTTGGCAGCAAGCTCTTCTGCAGTTTTGCGCTCGGCTTCCTGCTTTAGCTGTTCGGCAGCTTTTTGCTCTTCTTTCAACTTTTGAGCTTCTGCCTCTGCCTTGCGTTGTTCTTCAGCTTTTCGCTCGGCTTCTGAATTATGCTTTTCGGTTTCACTAGGCGTTGTTACTTCGGGATCAGTAGTTTCTTGCTGCTTGTTTTCATTCTGAGTAACTACCGGCGCTTTGTTATCGCTGCCAGCAATTTTCCGGTACGTCCACCTACCTGCAAAGAATATGCCAGCCGCCAAAATAATAGTCAACAATAGTGTTCCGATTGCCAAAAGCCACGCAACGCCAGTCCGATCGCGTTTGCCCGTCTCGTAGTATTCCTGTATTTCTGCAGGGATACTGGTCTGATTGTTGCCTTTTTGGAATATAGCCATAAATTCCTCTCTCCGATATCTAGTAAAACAATACTACATACTAGCACTTCTGGCAAGTATTCATTAATGGTAGTGGTTATGCGTTAAATTATTCATATGAACAGGTAAAACTGTATTATAAAAAGCTCCGGAAATATCCGGAGCTTTTTAATTCGCGGAAATCGAGTTACATGCCCATCATGCCACCAGGCATGCCACCGCCACCGCCCATTGGTGCTGCGGCTTCTGGTTCTGGCACGTCTACCACCAGCGCGCCCATGGTCATGCTAGTACCGGCAATCGATACAGCATTCAGCACTGCCTCTTTGGTTACTCGAGCTGGATCTACGATTCCGGCTACCTTCATATCAACCAGCTTGTCGGGGTTATTCACGTTCACACCCTGACCGGCTTTGGCTGCTTTGACTTGTGGTAACCACTCATCAGCGTTCAAACCACTGTTGGTCATCAGGATTCTGAATGGCTGTTGTAGCGCATTCTTAAGCAACTGTACACCAGCTTCTTCGGAGTCAGAGCCAGAAACCTTGATAGCTTCGCTAAGGTTAACTAAGGTTACGCCACCACCGGCTACGATACCTTCATCCATGGCAGCTTTTACAGCGGCAACAGCGTCATCTACACGGAATTTCTTCTCTTCTATCTCAGTTTCTGTGGCGCCACCAACTTTGATGACTGCAACTTTACCACTAAGTGCTGCTCGTCGCTTGTCCAAGTTTTCCTTGTCGTACTCGCTAGATGCGCTATCTGCTTGCAAAGCAATCTGGTCTATGCGAGCCTTGATTGACGAAGAAGCGCCAGCACCTTCAATGATAGTAGTCTCATCCTTGGTAACAATCACCTTTCTAGCTGAACCAACAACATCCAACTCAACGTTTTCAAAGGTCATTCCTCGGTCCTCGGTGATCACCTCGGCGCCAGTCAGAATTGCAATGTCATTCAAGACGTCCTTACGTCGGTCACCAAATGCTGGCGCCTTGACCGCAATCGTATTAAACACACCTTTTAGCTTATTGAGTACGAATGTTCCGAGTGCTTCGCCTTCTACGTCTTCGGCAATCAAAACTAGCTCTTTCTTACCAGCCTGAGCCAACTTTTCTAGTAGTGGCAAGAATTCCTGGATAGAACTAATCTTTTTGTCGGTCACCACAATAGCTGGCTTGTCAGAAACCGCTTCCATACGATTAGCATCTGTAACCATGTACGGGCTAACGAATCCTTTGTCAAAGGTAAAGCCCTCGACAACTTCACTCTCCAGCGCCAAACCTTGACCTTCTTCGACGGTCACTACACCTTCCTTGCCAACTTTGTCAATAACATCAGCAATCAGCTCGCCAATCTCAGCATCACCAGCCGAAATTGTAGCAACCTCAGCCACACGTTTTTTGTTCGCCTTAATGTCCTCAGCCATACCGCTAAGTTGCTTGATAACATCCTGAGCAGCTCTTTCTAGACCTTTGCGCAGAAGCATTGGATTATGTCCGGCGGCAATCAGCTTGTTGGCTTCATTCAAGATATGATAGGTCAACACAGTAACTGTCGTGGTACCGTCACCGGCGACGTCATTCATCTTGTTGGCTGCCTGCTTGATAAGCTCGGCACCGACTTTGTAGCCGAGTGTTTCGTCGTCTACATCGGCAATTTCTACGCCTTTGGCAACCGTAACACCGTCGTGTGTAACTGTCGGTCCGCCGTAGCCCTTACTGATGACAACGTTGCGACCTTTCGGTCCCATAGTTGTTTTGACCGCGTTGTACAAAATCTCTGCGCCGCCAAGCACACGCTTGCGGGCATCTTCGTCATAAAAAACTTTCTTTGCCATTTGCTACCCCTTTACCGTTGCGTAAATGTTTTCTTCTTTGACTAACATGTAGGTTTCGCCGTCCATCTTGACGTCCGTGTTGCTATAACCGCCATAGATGATGCGGTCACCGACTTTGACATTCTTTACTTCCTTGCCTGCGGCTAGCACCTTTGCAACCTTTGGTTTTTCCTGGGCGCCACCAGGAATGTACAAACCACTAGCGGTCTTAGTTTCGGCTTCCTCTTGTTGAGCAACAACATAGTCCGCCAATGGTTGAATCTTTACAGCCATATTTTCCTCCGTTTAGATATGTTTCCTAGAGAGGGTGAAGCGAAGAACATTTACGCAACACCCATTAGCACTCATAATAGCCGAGTGCTAATTCGTGTGTCAAGCGTCGCTTTTGCGCTGGGTGATTTATTGGTATTCAAATGCAACTTGCTGAAGACTCACCAAATGCTCAGGCCAGTTTGGCTCTAAGACGTGAAAACGGTTCGTTACTGATTCCACCAAGTTCTCGATATGTTGGTATTGCTGTAAATTGTCGTCAGATATCATACCAACTAAAGCATCAACATATGGTGCAACTATTAATTCTTGAATGTTTTCGCGCACCTGACCAATAGCCATTCCAGCCAACATGCCAACGCCAAACATCTTGTCTTCTTCGTCCTGGTTTTCCAAAATCAATGACTTTACGAGCTTACTAATGTCATACCAGGCCAGTTCAGGGGCATCTACCGACCCAATCTCTACTTGGGTCAAGTTTTCTGTGTCGATAACCCCAACAGTACCGTCTGCGGTGACCGACCAGTTCTTTATCTGACCATCTGGGTGAAAAACACCGTTGGCATGTATATAAGCCATCGTTTCAGCAATCTCAATAATAGTTTGCGTATTGCGCTCAGCGGTCTCGGCGGTAGCAGCCGAGTTTACTCGCCTACCGACCACCCATGTATCACGGTCAAGGCTCTGCATGTCTCGACGTGTTCGTGACATAGCAATAAAATGATCGCCGTGTTGTGCCGGGAATATCCCGACCGGCTGAAAGGTTTCTACGCCCAATTCATCAAGTACATGATAGCCGTGCATTTCGTTCAAAGCAGTAGGTGCGTCGTCAAATGGTTTTACGGCTACATCAACCAATGTGCGCAGTCCCTTTCTGGCATGCGGCGCTCGTGCGACAAATCGTCCAAAGCTAACACCGTGGGCAGACCGTTGGCTGTCGATGGTTTTGGTTGGGTATACTTCAAAAGCATGAGCCGGGTTTAATGTTTCGGCCAACGCCAGAGCAACGACAGGCACGCCAGCCCTAAGAGCATCTCTGTGCACCTCAGAGATCTCACCATCATAAACTTCCGCTTGGCGAATATTTTGTAAACTTGGCACATAAAGCTGACCAGAACTGATTTGCTCTGTTGCCACTTCTTGTACAAAACCCTTAACTCGCGTCATCATTAGTGCCTTTCGTTGAGCCAACTCCAGATGTCGGATCGTTCTGTTTGCATAAGCTCGACATATTCATCGGTACCCAGAGCAACCGCACCCAAGTGTCTTTGAACACTCGACCGGATTCCTCTTGCTTTTTCCCTCAGTAAATTAAGCGCGTCAACCCGATCTTTGCCCTCAAGACCCTGAACAACACTAGGCTCTGTCAACGGCGGAACAACTACTAGAAATGTATCGTCCTCTGACGTCTCTTTATTGTCACCGTTATGTCCTATAGCTATTTTATCAGGTGTTACACCAAATGCATTATTGTCCAGTTTTTCTAGTCTAGTCAGCATCCTGTCGGCACGCGCTGCCAAAAATCTCATATAAGGAGCTTCATACGGTGGATTCTGAAGTGTGCGGGCAAGCAATCTCGCACCTTGGGGCACTTTATATATAACATGCTCATCATCCCGCTCAACGACGCCCAAAGTTACTTGATCGCCTAGCGCTAGGTTGATGCACTCTTCACTATCAATACTGCTAGGTGGAGTTATCAGATAACGTCCGAGGTCCCGATTGATAACGTCAATACCGCGCGATTCCATACCTTCAGTTCGCGCAAGATTAAACTGAATATCTACTTCCTTAAAACTACCGTCAAATAACCTCTCCAGATTGATGGAGGCTGGATTTTCGAACGAGTCACCTGGAGCAATACTCATAGTCGACAAATTATAGCATTTTTTATACTATTTTGCAATACTTTATCCGTTCAACTTTTGTTATAATTTTGCATAATGACAACGACCTTGCTAAACAACACCGTTCTTATGTCTGGAGTTGATTATTTCGATGATTCTTTCCCAATAAATGCCTACATGAACGCTCAGATACCTGTAGATATAGAAAAAGCCCGACAAGAACATTCATCGATTCGCCAAGCGCTCGAAAACGCCGGGGTGAACGTCATTCCTGTACCACCGCCAGTCAGCTGCCAAGACGGTGTTTATACCGCCAATTGGGCGCTTTGCCGTGGCAACAAAGCCGTGATGTCGCGACTACCCAACAAACGCCAAGCTGAAGAACCCTACGCTGAACAGGTGCTACGTAATCTGGGCAAAGAGATAATCCATACTCCAGATAATCTACGCTTTAGCGGCCAAGGCGACGCCCTACCTTGTGGCAATGACTTATTTGTTGGCTCCACATATCGCACCGACCGCGCTGTGCACGAATTCCTGGCCGACAAGCTCGGTTACAACGTTATTAGCCTAGAAACACGTCCGGAACGTCAACTGCACGGCTTCGGCCCTAGAATTATCAACAAAACTACCGGCTGGCCAGATAGCTTTTACTACGATATTGACTTAGCCATAGCTATTCTTCGTGCGCCGAGTGACGGTCAAAAAGGCTTGATTGCTTGGTGTCCAGAAGCATTTACCAGAGAAAGTCGTCGTAAACTCCGCGACTACAATGGGGTGGACAAAATCGAGGTAAGTCGCTCCGAAGCAACCAAGGGCTTTGCCTGTAATCTGGTTTCTACCGGTGAAACGGTCGTCATGAGTGCCAAGGCGCCAAAGCTAAAAGCCGAGCTCGAGGAGCAGGGCTTCAAGGTAATTATGCCGGAGATATCCGAACTCGCCAAAGGCGGTGGCTACATCCGCTGCACCAGTCTGACGATTGGGTAATCTATTCTTCTGGAGCCTCAATTTCAACAGCGAAATCTTTGAGTATACTTGGGTTCGTATTACTCAAAATCTCTTTTGTACTTTCAGTCGTAAGCACACCGTTCCATACCATCTTCTTAACTTCATGTTCAGGGCCAATGGCCATATTAGCAACATCAGACGGCAGTGTCGTTTCAATCTCATCGAGTATCTGTGCCATATATCTATCCGGCGTAATGAGCGTGAGATACCACATCCTGTCGTATGAATCTCGGAAGCTAACATCCACCTCACCGTAAGTTCCATCTGGGTTAACGCTTGCTCCCCAGATATCAATAGACGCAGGGTTTACGCAGTCGTCTGGTGGCTGACATTCAAATCCGCCGGCTTGCATACTGACTACACTTTTTCCTTTTTGCCTTTACCTGACAACGTGCCAAGCACAACGGCTTCAGACTTTTTGCTCGCGCAAATAGCTGTTTTCAGAAATATTCGTTTCCCGTCTTCATCGGATCCAATGTCTGTAAAAAATATTCGAGCACCACTTCTCAAGCCATCGTAGTAAATAGCGGTGCCTGCTGGAGCATTTTGAACTCTTTTTAGTGACCCTGGGTTACCTTGAAGAATTTTTTGAATACCCGTATACATTAATCGGTTAAGCTGGTCATCCATGTGTTCATTGCCTCTCATTTCTCTTTGAGCAAGTGACATGAGCTTTGGATTCTCGCCAATAATATTACCAAAACGGAAATTTCCCGCATCTGACACTACCTCAGCCGTAGGAATCTCACTTAATTCGCTTTTCACCCAAGGGAGCATCTCGCTGCCCACTTCTACTGAGCCAGTTCCGATGGTCTCAATGGCTGCTGCTTCAGCAACATCCGTTCTTCTCGTTATTTCTGCTGTTTGTTCAATTGACATACTATTACAGTAGCATATTATTGTAGTTTAGTCAATGGACTGGTCTTTGAGAATTTTTTTAGCTTCGGCTACTTCATTCCACTTGTGTTCAATAACTCTTTGTGGGTCGTGGTCGTCCTGGGGTAGGTGGCGGAGTTCGGCGGCTCGCGGCCCGTTGCGCAGAATGTCCTTTTCGTGGCCTTTGCCAAGTAATATCACGGTGTCACCCTTTTTTGCTCGTCTAAACGCAAATGCGATCGCTTTGGCACGATCATGCACAAGGAATAAGTCTTTATCCTGCACTTTGCCCGACTCTTTCGCTCCTTTTGCGATCTGTTCCATAATTTCCTGGCCGTCCATATCGCGGTCATCTTCTTCGGTCACAATAACTTCGTCTGCATATTCGCCAGTAATCCGCCCCTGCTCTGCTCGCTTGGCTTCATCACGCCGGCCAGCCGAACCAAATAGTGCAATCAGCTTCCCTTGCACGACAGGCTTGAGATCCCGAAACAACTTCTCAAAGCTATCTGGAGTATGTGCGTAGTCAACAATCACATCAAAATCCTGCCCTTCGTCAATACGCTCCATGCGTCCCTCGACCGTACGAAGTGCCGCGATGCCTTTCTGAATCTGGTCTTTACTCAGTCCGAGTGTTCGCCCAACCGCCACAGAAGCCAAAGAGTTACTGACGTTGAAACTCCCCGGCAGGTGGCATGTAATACGGTATTCGTCATCATCGATTTTCGCCACATAGCGACTACCCGACGGTGTCAACTTGATCTTTGTAGCTCGAATATCACCGTTTTTTAGCCCATAGGAAACAGGGTTCTCTATGTCACTAGCAAACAATTCGGCACTTGGATCATCAGCGTTTACAATACCCACTCTAAACCCTTTAAGATTTCTGCTAGTCTGCTTGAATAACATCCGTTTTGCATCAAGATATCGTTCAAAAGTACCGTGATAATCCAAATGTTCGTGTGTCACATTTGTCATAACCGCCACCGAAAACGGCACTCCCCAAACACGATGCTGGGCCAGTGCGTGACTAGTAACTTCCAGCACCAGGTGCTCAGCACCCTGCTCCTTCATCGCTTTAATACGCTTGTTGAGTAACGGTACAGACACTGTTGTCATATGGGCAACCTGCGGCTTAATATCATCACCAACACCATAAGCCACGGTTGTCATCAACCCAACCTTGTAACCGGCCTCTGTCAGCATCTTGTGAATCATAAAACAGGTACTAGTCTTTCCGTTGGTACCTGTCACACCGATCACCGTCAGACCCCTAGCAGGAAAACCGTTGATAGTTGCATATGCCATGGCTTCAACTTTATGTCCAAGAGGCGCAACAGTTTTGAAAACATCTGTTGGTATTACCTTTTTGATTAACTTCCGTGGGTTCATACCATTATGATACTTTAGTCATCGACACTTTGTTAGCTAATAACAGCGAATTTAATCAAAAAACGTTTCAACAACATCACCCGCCGTAGACAGACGACTCAACGAAACTACACCGGGTAGAACAACTCGCCCAAGCGATACTCTTCGTAAATACCCCATCTGCGTAGGTACTATGGAACCTTCGGCAATATGCAGCTGGAAGTCATGTTCACGCAAAGCCATATCCTCTTCCCAAAGTGGCCTTAGCGTCAAAGGATCGACAACCAAATCGGCCGCTTCCTGAACTATTCCTTGGCCACTAACTACATCTTCCTCGGATGCGCCTATTATTTGGAATTCTGTCGTGCAGATCTCTGAAATTTCATTCAATACGGCCCTTGCGAGCACCGGAGTATTGGGGTGAATCTTTGTTCGAGTACCCCACGCATGGATTGAGAACTCGATAGAGCCAGCAAGAGTTTCCATCGCAAACACCGAGCCAGGCTTTTCCAAAGCAAACGCACAAGTTCGATGCTCACTCTCTGCAAACTCTTGGCGGATTTCGCTAAAAATCTGAAACTCTGCTTCAGAAAGAGGCACGCCAGACATATGCGGATTTTGCCCATAAGCATCCATGCTCATGTCATATATTATACAATTTTTTTCCTGCCTTACCAAACAAACTTCTGTTATACTGACTAGAGATGATAGTAATTGGGATAGAAACCAGCTGTGATGAAACCAGCGTAGGTATTGTTCGAGATGGCATAGACCTGTTAGCCTGTAAAACCGCCAGTAGCATGGACATCCATGCCCAGTATGGTGGAGTAGTACCCGAACTAGCTGCCCGCGAGCACATCCAGGCCATAACACCAACTCTAGAGGCAGCATTCACCCAAGCAAACCTTACCTGGAAAGATATCGACGCAATTTCTGTTACCTATGGTGCGGGCCTGGGAGGCTCGCTGCTTGTTGGGGTTATGACAGCACGAACACTTGCCATTACCCAGCATAAGCCCTTGTACGCCGTTAATCACGTTGAGGGGCATATATACGCCAACTTTTTGACCAAAACCGGCCTAGAAGGCTTCATTTTGCCCCAAAAGCAGCCAGAATTTCCACTACTTGGACTAATTGTTTCGGGTGGCCACAGTCAATTAGTGATCTGGCGCGATCACTTCGAATATACCCTACTTGGCCAGACACATGACGATGCTATTGGCGAAGCGTTCGACAAAGTAGCAAAGATTTTAGGACTCCCCTACCCTGGCGGACCAAGTATTGCCAAGCAAGCCGAGGCTGGCGATCCATACGCTTACAACTTTCCGAAGGCCAAACTTCAGGCAAAATATGACTACTCCTACAGTGGTGTGAAAACAGCCGTGCTACGCGCCGCCCAGAAAGTAATCGGCAAAGACCACACCTTCCCTTCCTTCGAACTCCAGCACCATTTATCAGACATGCAAAAAGCCGACATCGCTGCTAGCTTCCAGCGTATAGCCGTCGAGACAGTCGTCGACAAGACAATCCAGGCATTTGAGGAGTTTCAGCCGCGTAGCGTGGTCATCGGCGGTGGTGTAGCAGCCAGCCAAGAGTTACGAAAGCAGTTAGCAGAACGTTTGCCAGTGGATATCGAATACACCGACCCCAAGCTCTGCACCGACAACGGTGCTATGATTGCCACCCTGGGATTCTTCCACATACAAAAAGGTCGACCAGCCGCCGACCCTTATTCACTCGACATCAAACCCAACTTATCTATGTAGTCGGACTGCTTGGAGGTATCCTGATGTCAGAGGTATATTTTTCGATACCATTTTCTTCAGTACCCACATAGGTTAATGGCTCTACAACCTCTGCAATACCACTATCAATAAACTGCTGCCAAACTTTTGCTGCTGCTCCGGTTTGTGTCCAGTCATGCGACCGCCACTCCCTTCCTTCACTATGAGCATGCTCGATTGCTGCCAGATAGGTAGCCATACCATACCCCTTCCCTCTATATCGCGAGTCAAGTTTCACGCCATTGAAGTGCTCGAACCCCCCTCTTATATGCGTGACGATAGTTGCACTACCTATGATTTCGCCATCAGAGACTATAAGCATCCCACGCGGCTGTACTGTGCCTCTAGAGCTCCTTTTGCTTGGGTCTACAATCAGTTCTACTGGAGGCAAAGTATCCTCAGGGTCAATCGTTTCACGAATAGATTTTACCGCCGCCATTTCTATGCCCTTGCTGCGTTTGCCGTGGCGAGGACAGAGGTGGCATCGCGGTGGTAGCTCACAATCTGAGCTATCTCTTCTAGGCTATCAGTTATGTAGTAAAGTGCCTCATCTCCGGGACTAATCAACTTCTCATGAAGCATGCTATTGCGAATATATTCGTCAAGCGGTTCCCAGAATTCAGTTCCAACCAAAATTATTGGCAAGCTTGGCATTTTGCCTGTCTGTACAAGCGTGATAACTTCAAACAATTCATCGAGTGTTCCAAAACCTCCCGGAAATACCACGAGCGCACTTGCCGCATATACTAGCATCACCTTTCGTGCAAAAAAGTAATGAAAACCCATCGATTCAGTCGTGTATGCATTCAGTTGCTGTTCATGAGGCAGCTGGATATTCAAACCAATGGAACGTCCACCAGCCTCAAATGCACCCCGATTAGCTGCTTCCATGATGCCGCCGCCGCCGCCTGTCACCACCGCAAACCCTTCGTTAGCCAAAAGCTTTCCCAATTGCCTAGCATCTTGGTACGACTTGTCCTTCTCTGTCGCACGAGCCGAACCAAACACTGTCACTGTATAGTGATTATCATTGACTAAGTTAAAACCATCGGTAAACTCTTTCTCGATACGATCAACCCGCTCCTCTGTCTCGTGATCGATCAGACTCACGATTGCGTCACGGTGAGATACAAACGGCTGATTTGGGATAAACTTTGTTTGCAAGGTGCGCCTGTCTAGAACAAACTCAACGACAACTGTGTTAAGTGAATTCGTTTTTTGTTTTTATTTTTAATTTGCATAGTTTGCATAGCCTATTTATAGCAAAACATTAGCATTTTGTCAATTCACTACTCTTCCACTGGGCGTTCAGCACGTACCGCTACCAGATAGGCACCAGCCTTTTGTCGAGGCGACATGTCAGAGTTATTGGTTACTGCCGAGTTGACTTGCTTAGCCTCCGGACTCAAAGCCCCATTCATGCTAGTCCAGGTACGATAGCCCTGAACATCAAGTATATCTCTGACCATTTGCTCTGTGCTAACTTCTCTACCCTGCTCATCAACAACACCAGATGGTGCCTTCAGTTCATCAATCGATATCTCAGCAACAGTAAATGTTTCTGTACGAATATCTTTGACCATAGTTGGTATATTATATCATGCTTCAGTGTTGTTGTAAAGTTCTTGCGTTTATAATCGGTTAGCAATATAATAAAAATGAAAATAAAAACGTTTGAATTATTGTCATTACGACAAGCACATACCAAACAAAACATCAGCATTGGGAATAGATATGATGCTTTTTGTAGAAAAGCCTTGTATTTGTTTGATCCAATTTCACATGAAATAAACAGGGGTGGAAGTATTCACTCAAAAGTGTTAAAGTGTTGTTTGTGACAGTTGCCTCAAAGTTTGATGTACTCATATGTCAATACTTAAAGTGTCTGAAGCTTAATCGCTCTAGTTCATTTGATAATCAAAACGGAAATTACATTTATGACATTGCCTAAGGTATACGAGCCAAGTCAGTACGAAGAAGATATATATGCCCTCTGGGAAAAAAGCGAAGCGTTTGCTCCTGCTAAAAGGGGTAGGGAAGCTAATTTTAGTGTTGTAGTACCACCACCAAATGCCAATGGCAACTTGCATGTCGGACATGCGTTAAATCACGCCATTATGGATGTAGCAACTCGCTACCACCGCATGAAAGGGGCCTCTACTGTCTTTATTCCTGGCGCAGACCACGCCGGATTTGAAACTCAAGTTGTTTATGAAAGAGAATTAGCCAAACAAGGCAGAAGCCGTTTCGACTACTCCAGAGAAGAACTATACCAACAGGTTTGGGATTTTGTCGCCCAAAACAAAGATAACTACGAATCTCAGTTCCGTAAACTAGGCGACAGTGTAGACTGGAGTCGATATGTATTCACGCTCGATCAAAAGGTCGTTGAGCAAGCTTATGCCACATTCAAAAAAATGTGGGACGAAGGACTGATATACAGAGGTGAACGATTGGTTAATTTCTGTACATTCCACGGCACTGGCTTCGCTGATATTGAAGTAGAATACAAAGAAGAGCAGGGGCATCTTTGGTACATAAAATACCCTCTTACTGACGGATCAGGAAATATTACCGTAGCAACCACTAGGCCCGAAACAATGCTCGGAGATGTTGCCGTGGCAGTAAAC
This sequence comes from Candidatus Saccharimonadota bacterium, assembly GCA_020428105.1. Taxonomy (GTDB): domain Bacteria; phylum Patescibacteriota; class Saccharimonadia; order Saccharimonadales; family JAGQNK01; genus JAGQNK01. The sequence continues at coordinate 1,700 of JAGQNK010000001.1, read as the reverse complement.
CCAAGTGATGAAAGATACAAACAATTCTTGGGAAAAACACTGAAATTACCACTGACCGAACGCGAGATTCCTATACTGGCCGACGAGATGGTAGATCAGAAATTCGGTACCGGTGCGGTCAAGATCACACCGGCCCACGACCCAAATGACTATGACGTGGCTAGGCGTCATGATCTGCCGATGGTAACCGTCATCAGCAGTGAAGGTCACATGACCCATGATGTACCAGATGCATACCGTGGGCTGAACGTACAAGAGGCTAGGGAAGCAGTAGTAGCTGAGCTAACTAAACACAAGGTATTAGAAAAGATAGAAGACTACACCCATAGCGTTGGCCACTGCTACAAGTGTGGCACCGCTATTCAGCCACTTCTGAGAGAGCAGTGGTTTGTCGATATGAAACCCCTCGCTCAACCCGCTATAGAAGTGTTACAGAAGGACGAGATCAAATTCTACCCAGATAGCAAGAAGTATCAGTTAATCGAATATTACAAAAACCTCCGTGATTGGAATATCTCTAGACAAATAGCATGGGGAATTCCAATTCCTGCATTTCAGAACATTGATGATCCAGAAGACTGGGTATACGACGAACGAGTAGACCAAGAAATCATCGAGGTTAACGGCAAAACATACCACCGTGACCCTGACGTATTCGATACATGGTTCTCCAGCTCGAGCTGGCCATACACCACCCTAGATTTCCCGGACGGCAAAGATTTCAAAGACTTCTACCCGCTTACGTTAATGGAAACAGGCGCCGATATTCTATTTCCTTGGGTTAGCAGAATGATTGTATTTGGCCTGTACAACACCGGTACAATCCCTTTTAAGGAGGTCTACCTGCACGGGCTGGTCCTAGACGAAAAGGGCCAAAAAATGAGCAAGTCTAAAGGTAACGTAATTAACCCTATGGACATGCTAGAAAAGTATGGCTCAGATGCCTTACGCATGGGATTAATATCAGGGCAAACTCCGGGTAACAACCAACCTTTTACAGAAGCAAAACTGGTCGGTGCCAGAAACTTCTGCAACAAGCTCTGGAACGTGGCCCGTTTTGTTGGCGACAAAATTGGCGACAATCACAAGTCATCAGAAAAGCCACATATCCAAACAATAGAGGATGCTTGGATGTTGCGCAGATTACAACATGTAATCGAGCAATGTTCTTTGATGATGGAACAATATCGTTTCTCTGAGGCCTCAGAGCTCATCTACCACCTGCTTTGGGACGATTTCGCCGATTGGTACATAGAAGCAAGCAAAACCAGCCTCAACGCTTCTGTGTTGGCCTACGCATTAGAAACAATACTGAAGCTATCTCATCCTTTTGCACCGTTTGTCACTGAGACCATTTGGCAAACCATTGGCTGGACAGGGAATTCGCTCCTTATAACCAGTTCGTGGCCAACAGCGCCAAGGACTGACCAAAAACAGGCTGATGCTTTTGAAGAAATCAAAAACATTGTTTCTGAAATTCGCTATATCAAATCCACATTGAGGATCAACGACAATCTGACCCTCTATCACAAAAACGATAGTTTTATCCAAGCCAACATGACGCTCATCAAAAGCCTAGCACGACTCAGTAATGTAAAAGGCGTTAGCGATGGTCATGGTCTGAACCTAACACAGACCAAGCACAGCGTCTGGCTCGACATAGACCAAGAAACTGCAAAACACTTTGTTAAAGAACTGGA
>JAGQNK010000055.1 GCA_020428105.1 Candidatus Saccharimonadota bacterium | reverse complement strand
TAACATGGCTTGGCTCACTTTAGCTGACACTTTGCGAACTGCAAGTATGGAATATGATGAGCATAAGCTACGTATTATTAAGGATGTTTTGGCCTAATACAGGCAACGTAGTGGGTATTACAGTATACCTTGTATTTTCTCTACAACAGCTGGATCGGTCGTGTGTATGAGAATAACAAAAGTACCATTGGCGTACGTGGTATTGTCTTCACTCTGTAACTGCGTTACGGCTTCTTGGGCTTTTTGAGTCGTGCTGAACTCGTACATCTCAACAACCGTACCGTCTACGTCCACTTTATCACCGTTCTCAGCACCTATCATGTCATAGAACGCACCTTGTTTCTCGCCAACAGATAGGCCACCGTCGGTTAGTGCAACGATTGCACCGTCTACTGTGGATACCTCAGCTTTAGGTTGTTCAGCTACTTCGCTTGTCTGCTCTGAGCTGTTAGTGTCTGCTGTCTGCGTTGATTGGTTGTTCTCAGTCGCCACATCATCTTTATTCAGTAGCATATAAGCACCACCAGCCACTAAAACTACTGCCACAACTCCAATTATAATTTTCACCATATTGCTCACAATAAAACCCCTTATAAACTTAATTTACTCTATTATACCTCAAAATTATTGTATTAGTTGTTTTGTGCTTTGGTCTTGGTAATGAATTCACTCAACTGAGTTGATTGTGGGTAATATAGTCGTAATCAGCTCATCAGACTGCTGTTGCCTTAATCTTGTTTTCGGCGGTGCCTTTTTCTTTTTATTTGAGCGGAATATAGCAATAAGAATTAACGATGCGACTGCGAATAGGGCAAAGACCATACTCTAATTGTACAAACATTTAACGACACATTCTTTTTTGACGTTACTAGTCTTCTTTTGTTGATTTTGCCATGTTATACGCCAGAAATTGATGCAGGAAGGCTAGAGAGGATACTTTCGTTCATGTTTTGCTTTTGCCAAGCACATAGCGGCTCCTTACAAATTTTTTATCAGCTTTTTACGGCTCAAACGCTATTTTTCGTTTTGCTATGAAGCTCTTCGAATTGTTGAAGTAGGTGAACTACTTGATTGGTAACATTCCACATAAGCACAGGGGGTATAGCATTGCCTATCTGTCTGTAAGCTTGGTGGTCGCTTACAGGAAATTCAAAGTTATCTGGGAATGACTGTATCCTTGCCGCCTCTCGGACTGTAAATCGTCGGTAGAGCTCCTTTTTCGGATCAACTAGTAAAACAGGGTCTCTGGAGTTCAAACTTACTTTGGCTAAGTGAGATGTCAGTGTCAAACTTGGTCCATCAAGGCTTTGAGCCAAGCCTCGTTTCATATTGTTCTTAGCGTTCTTCATGCCGTCAACGGCCTTTTGACTAAAGTAGTATTTGTCGTCTTCAGGTATCAGGCTATCAATAACTTTGGATAGAGGAACCCAATTATTTGCATGTGTTGGCTCTGGGAACATAAATTCAATATCTATATCATGCCGAACGCCTACTATAAATAATCTTTGTCGCTTTTGGGGTACACCATAGTCAGCAGCATTTAATATTTGGGTCTTTACCCTGTAGCCTTCAGCTTCAAGGTCTTCGACAATACGCTTCAAAAAGTTGCCTTTATTTAGAACGGCAAGACCTTTAACATTTTCGCCTATCACTACTTTTGGCTTTGTTTGCCTCACAACTCTTAACATTTCCTTGTAGAGCTGAGCTCTATCGTCATAGGGGTCTTTAGTAGGATTAACCGTACTAAAAGATTGGCACGGAAAGCCTCCGACAACTATATCAGCACTATATCCATCTAAGCTTAAATCCCTTACATCTAGGTGTTCTGCTGCTGTTTCGAAGTTTGCATTTAGTGTAACAACACAATGTTTGTCAAAGTCTGAAATATGGGCAAAAGAAAGAGGGTGAGCCTTATATTCCTTTCCGACAAACTTAAAACCACCTCTCATGCCCAGGTCACCCCCACCGCATCCAGCGAATAGAGACACAACACTATATACGGTCTTAGGCATTGTCACCCTCCCCATATACTGAACA
>JAGQNK010000023.1 GCA_020428105.1 Candidatus Saccharimonadota bacterium | reverse complement strand
AACTCTCCGTAAGTTACCCGTTTCACCGCGTGTATCGACCTAAAAATATGCCATTTTTTTGAAACATAAACTGCGCCGAGTAATAAAATACTCAAAATCTGTATCCAGGCAAAGCTCATTAGAAGTGGCCAGAATGCTATGTAGACACCTGTAAGTATATGTACTAGCTTGCGAGGAATCTCTGAATTCTTAAATAAACGCAGATACCATAATAGCTCCGATGATAAAAGTATAAACGCGATTCCACCAACTCCTGCTATTGGGCCTGTCAGTGCGTGAGCAATGTCAGAAATCTGCATACCTATCAATCACCTACTCTGTCGCAGGAACAAAATCAGATATCATGCCACTAAATCTGGTAACTGGCCTTGGCGCTCGATTAATATAACGGACGGTATTCTGTCGTTGCGTCTGGACTACCGGTCTTGGGACGGTAGCAATTGAGGGCCTAGGAGTACGCACAGCAATCATGTCGTTTACCAAACGCCTCGGCTGCCGTAAAGCAATATTTATCTCAACTGGTACCTGACTGCTACTTTGAACTTTGGTCGTAGCTGAATCTGCCGTTTGTGCCACGGTGCTCCTTACTGTAACACTTGGTACTTCGTGTAAAAGCTCGTCTACACCGGACATAACGGCCTCAGTAATACTTGGTTTGTCCTTCCTACCCTTACGTGCGGCCACGTTACGAATTGCTATAACCAAGACCGATATAAAATACAGTGCGATTATCGGCCCGGCCATAAGCGCTTGGTTCATTGGGTCAGGAGTTGGTGTAATAATTGCGGAAACAATAAAACTTGCCAAGATAACATAACGTGTCCCACCGAGTAGCTGAGAAGGCTTGAGTGGTTTAATCTTGTTGATAAAGATGATAATCAACGGCAACTGAAAGAGGGCAGCAAATCCAGCAATGTAAGCAAGCACAAAATTGAAGTATTCCTCGGCAGTTATCATTGCCTGGATGTCGCCAGCAGAGTTGCCAAAATTAACCAAAAAGTGTAACGCTGCAGGCAGACTAATAAAGTAGGCGAAAGATATCCCTGTAACTGCCAGTAACACCGACACCACTACATACCATAGCAGTAGCCTGCGTGTCTTTGTGGGTATCAGTGGCTCAAAAAAGCTAAACGCCTGATACGTTACAACAGGAAGAGAAACAATGAAACCAAAGACACAACAAACCTTTATTATGAAACTAAACGCACCTGTTGGAGTTGTATAGTACAACCTCTCACCAAGAGGTTGCTGCAAAAGCCACACAATATGATCATTCAACAAATAGCCGACTGCTGCACCAATAGCAACAAACAGCAACGACCACATCAATCGCTTTCGCAATTCACGTATATGCTCAGCAAACGTGAGATTCTGCGCAACGGCTGACATACGCCCTTTACCCTCTTAGTTTTTGTATGTAGTTATTATTGTTCTTTTGCTTCAGTCTTCTTGGCTGTGTCTACCTTGCTAGTTCGAACACCGTCGAACCCTTTTTGTAGCTCACCAGCAGATTCGCCAATACTCTTTGCAAGCTTTGGCAACTTAGTACTTCCAAACAGAAGCAATAATATTACTAAGATGATAATTAGTTCCGGTAATCCTAACCCAAACATTTCGACTCCTTTTTTACCTATTTTATAGTATAGCATAAGCAAATATTGCACATACTATCTATGTAGTAATTATTCACACAACTTAGGCGAAAAAGAATAATAGCCCATCTAAGGATGAGCTATTATTTGTGGTCGAGATACAAATACCTCGAACGAACCTATAGCTGCCCTGTATGAGTTGCTGATGAAATACCCTGAGCTAAAGAGAAGGCTGAGAGAGTTGAAGAACAAGCTAGCAGATGTTGCTAGGCTCGAACCGTATACCGAACGCAGATTCTTGTTATAATTAGTGTATGAGCGACAAGCAGCAAAACACCGCATCAGACGAAGGGCAAGCTGAGGAGGTCACACAAAAAAGGGTCATTCCTCCACAGAGTTCACCAACTGATATTTCGAACTGGGTTGATAGGCCGCTGAACACTCCGAGTGGGAGAGTTGTTGTTGAAACGAACCAAACAGTTGACGGTGAAATCATCGCTGAATAGTGTAGCGATAAAAATAACGAACCTTGGTATTGACCCTAATACGGTGAGTTCTGTTACCATAGTGTAAGTAAAGGACCGATTCGATGACAGTATGTATAGCGGCAATATGTGAAGAGCGTAAATCGTTGGTTCTTGCTGCTGACCAAATGGCGACCATGAGCCATGTTGTTCGAGAGCAAGAAGGCTCCCATAAGATACTCGAGATATCCGATAAAATATACATGCTAACGGCTGGTGATGCTATCGCCGCCAAGACCGTATTCACAGAGGTTTTTGAGCAGGTAGATAAAATTAAAACTGTTGAAGATGCGGTCGAGTTGGCAAAACAGGCGTATATCAACGTGCATCTCACAAGGGCACAAAGTCTAGTACTTGTTCCTAGAGGTTTGAATTTTGACAACTATAATGCCAGCCAGCGAAACTTGGACCCAAATATAGTGAGCCTGATAGACCAGTCGCTTGCACAATTTAGATTAGATGTGTTGTTGATTATTGCTGGCATCAATCCAGACGGTGAAGCTAAAGTGTATGAAGTAGACCCACCGGGCATTAGTGGTGAGTTCGATACATTTTGTATAACAGGCAGCGGTGACTCCCACGCTACCAACTCGCTCTACGCTCGGAATTACTCGGCAAGCATGACAAAGGAAGAAGCACTTTATCTAGTATTCGAAGCAAAGACACGCAGTGAAGTAGCTCCAGGCGTTGGCAGCAAAACCGACCTTTATTTGGTAGGCGGAGACGATACAAAAATCTATACAGATGAAGAGCTTCGTGCCTACAAAGATTTGTATGAAAAAGTTACAGAGCAGGAACAAACCCTTTTAAAAAAGAAGCTTGAGGAGCATAATGGTGATGAAGAAGGGGATGAAAATGATAAGTAACATTCCACAACCTGATACATACAAACGAGACTACCTTGAAGCTGCAAATCGAGTTAGGGTTGTTTCAATTCAAGGAAGTAAAGTCGAGCCGATTTTTAAACCATTAAAGAAAAATATTGCGAAGAACGTTAGCAAACAAGTCAAGATAAAAGTTCCAAAACCCATAATCCCCACAAGCTGACAACAACAAACTACTCCAGGTGAGCGTCCTTTTCCACGGTGCTTGCTTTTGGTAAGTTCCTGATTGTCATATAGTTATTTTGGGTAATTGATGTATATTTGAAAATGACCCCTGTTAAATCCGAACAATCTCCGAAAGATTTCAACAAAATGATAAACACCATCGAACTAGAAAAACGCATCTCCGTACAGTCTGTTGTTAAACAGATTCGTATGGCAGACAGAGAGTTTGGTCCGCTGATGAGAAATAACGGAGGGTACGGCAAATACCAGTACATGGGCACTGTCGATAGAGATAAATGTTTCATAATTGACGTTCTGCTCGATTTCATCGTACCGAGCTACGGAGGTATGCGATACTTTCTGGTCTGTCGAAATTGTGAGCGTAGGGTGATGCACCTATATCTCGTTAACCCATACATGCAAGCCTACTGTCGTCACTGTCTCAAGTTGGAGTATGCTTCACGTCAATTCAGACCTGGCACGCTGTTTCGGGCCTTCAGCCATACGTACCGAGCGGGTTACTACTGGCATCGACGACACAGATACGGCGGAAAACTGACAAGAGCGGGTAGGCAACTCGCCAAGTACAACGCCAGTCTCAAAAAGAGCATTGACCAAGGCTTTGCCCAAAACAGAGACTGAGTGGTAAGATTGAAAAGTCTAGATTGATAGAAGAAAACGCCACTGGCGTGTGATTGAACCATTGAATGGGCAGCCACACGAAAGTAGTAGGGTTCAATCTCTTCTATTGGTCTAGACAATCTAGTGAGGCTGTCCTTTTTTGTTGCAGCCTCCAAGTATTAAATAACCAAGGAGGTCATGTAATGGCTGAGTCAAAGAAAAAGAGCTGGTTTGCTCGACACAAAATACTAACAGGAATAATTGCACTCGTTGTGGTGGTTGCTATCGCTAGCGGTGCAAGCGGAGACAATACAAATAATAACGGTTCGTCTGGTAGCTCAGGAAGCTCTAACTCATCGAAGGAGTACCGCTTCGCAGACAGGGCAGATAAGCAGGATAAGGACGTTGAACTCGCTGTTGGTGAGTCTGGTACTGTCGATGGAATTAAGCTGACAGTAAATAAGGTCGAATACAAAACGAGCGTGAGTGAGTTTGAGTCTGCTGGTGATGGCAAGACATACGTTATTGCTGATGTGTCTCTCGAAAACACCAGTGATGAGACCAAGCCCTACAACACTTTCGACTTTCGTATTCAAACAAAGAG
>JAGQNK010000022.1 GCA_020428105.1 Candidatus Saccharimonadota bacterium | reverse complement strand
GGTAAAGCTGCCGATATTTTTACAGGTCTGCATATTAAAATTGGCGAAGATGTTGCAGAAGGTGGCGCAAAGGCAGTTGCCGAAGAAAATGTGGTACTGCTAAACGGGAGAAAAATGCTTCTGAGCATTGCCGAAATGCGGCAAGCAAGTGGCGCGTACAGAGATGAGGAACTTGTCGGTTTTCCTGACGAACAACGACCTGGCGGTGCATTGGAATATACGCTTGTACATGAAATTGGACACATTCTTGACGGACAAACGAAAACCGGTGAAGCCTATCATCGCGTTGCCGCCAACGAAAGCCCAACAAAGTACGGACGCGAAACTGATGAGTGGCACAGCGACAACAAAGACCATGAGGCGTTTGCGGAGGGTTTCGCGCACGCCGTTTACGGTATGCCAATAAGTGAAACTATGGAAGCGAGTGTGCGAGAGACTCTGGATACTAGACTACAAGAGATTGAGAACCAAATCAGCACAGCTGAAAATCCAGTTAATGAGCAATTTCAACAAAAATTTGAGGAATCAAAAGCACGACTAGAGCGTTCTTTGCGGTCAAAACGAGAGCGATTTACGCATTTGCAAGACGTGGTCGTGCCACGAAGAATACAAGCGTATGAGGAACGATATAGCGAATCTCCTTCTGCTGAGTGGGTTACGGCTCTTACGGCAGGTGCTGAACTTGGTATTCAGCATGATGAGCAACGACTTGAGTTTATGCGACCTACATCCGAGGAAGACATAGCATACAGGCAGAGAGTTGCTAGTGAGCTACCAGCCAAAATCCTAGAGAACTGCCCGCCAGAATTACCTCTACGTTTTCATGGTGCACCTATCTTTACTTCTCAAGAAATTATTGCTTCAAAAGGATTGTCATCATCTGTTGATCGTATCGGCATAGAAACTAGCTATGATGTGGCTGGACAGGTATCTGTTACAGTGCCTGAAACTATCCGAACAACGCTTGATAGCTATACAGGATTGATTGAGGGAGGCTATGAGGTACCTGCGGGTTGTGTGTTTGTCGTTTTGCCAGAGTCAAAAGAAGATGCTGACGCAGGCAGAAGCATGTTAATGGGTAATGTTGATTTCGAGACGCATCCAGAACAATTATTTGCTATTATGGCATCTAGTGAGAACGTTGAACAAGTTAAACAGTGGGCTAAAGATGCTGGTCTTGACCCATCAAAAGTAAAAGAGTTCTTTGAATTTGCTGATAGCCTTAGTGAACTGAAAGAAGCTTTTGAAAATGGCACAGCTCGTGCCCAAGATTACGTTCCATATCCACTATAGATATTTGGTGATATGTTCCAAAATTCTGCACCAGTTTTTATTTGCTTACGTTACTATATGAGTTCGTATTTTTTGAGCATATCTTTCTGCTTAGCAAGAAGCAGTATCGCCACCACAAAACGAGGATCGCGGAGCTGATAGTTAATCGCAAAGTTATACATTTCTTCCCATGTATGTTCTTTGATTTGTCCGATATTTTCCAGTTGTATCTCAACCCAAGGTGCTTTCTTGCCCTCTTTGAGTTCAGAACCTATAAAATAATCAACGTAGGTGTCTGGAAAATCAGTTTTAATACGACAAAATCTAAGAATTAATCTCGTTTATGGCTGGGACGGAGGGATTCGAACCCCCGAATGCATGGACCAAAACCATGTGCCTTACCACTTGGCGACGTCCCAGTATTTGATTTTGCTCATTGATTTTAACTCAATCTACTCTGTTAATCAAATTTTGCGGTATACTGAAATGGTTATGCCTGTTGTGGACATGCGTCAATTTAATAAACGATCAAGCAAAAGAGTGAAACATCGCAGAAAGTGGCTTTTGCTTATCGGGTGTGCGCTTGTGATATTTGTATTAGTGACTCAGTTCATGTCTCGCGATAGTCGTCAGAATGTTACAAAGCCATCGAATAATGAACAGCGTAATCTACCGAGCAGTACTGTACCGAATACCGGTGCTGTTATGAAATTTACAGGGGAACAGTTCAAAGAACTTGCTCGCTCGGTGAAGTATCCAAATACTCAATTGTTCTTGGAGCCGCCATACATAACTGGCGATAGTGTTGCGGATGCGCGGATTAGAAAGCTGGCTGAAGAACGTGGATATGTGATGACTAGTATTCCGGAGACATCGATTGAAAAGATTAATGAACCACGTCTAGAGAATGATGATTTGCTTCAGCCACTAGCAGCGATCGCATGGCGTGATCTTAAAGCAGCAGCAAGACGAGACTCTATTCCGTTGACACTTATTTCTGCGTATCGATCGCCTGAATACCAGAGAAACTTGTTTATGGGGCGACTTAAGTCTCTTGGTGTAACAACAAGTCAGATCGTATCCGGAGATGCAGACGCAAAGATCAATACAATACTCAGCCAGGCGGCGGTACCTGGCTATTCTAGACACCACACTGGATACACAATTGACCTTTGGTGTGAAGATGGTAGTAGTGCTTTTCTTTCAAGCAAGTGTTTCGACTGGATTAGTAAAGATAATTACTATAATGCCAAAATAACTGGTTGGATACCAAGTTATCCTGATGGAGCTGGCTCTCAAGGACCAGAGCCAGAGCCTTGGGAATACGTCTGGGTTGGTAAAGAGCTAGTAGTGAATTGATGCTAATGCTTGCCTAGAGTAGGTGTTTTGCTCTAAAGTTCATAGCATAATGGCAAAAAGACAAGAGCGCAATGTCGCTGATTTTATTGTACCCCTGGAAATGAATGGTTTGCAGGGTCGTATGTTACGACTTCCGTCGTCCAAAAATAAGAAAAAAGAAATTTTATTTGTGTACGGACATCACTCTTCACTAGAGAGGTGGTGGGGAGTTGTGCAGGATTTGAACAAATATGGTGCTGTAACGATGCCAGATTTACCCGGCTTTGGTGGCATGGAAAGTTTGTACAAGATTGGTGAGAAGCCCAATATCGATACCCTAGCAGACTACCTAGCTGCTTTTATCAAGTTGCGATATAAACGCAAGCGCGTGACGATTGTTGGTCTGTCTTTTGGGTTTGTGGTGGTAACTCGTATGTTACAACGGTACCCCGACCTTGTCGGACGCGTGGATACATTAATCAGCGTGGTTGGTTTCTCGCATTATCAAGATTTTACATTCAGTCGTACTCGCATGATGTTTTACAAACTCGCCGCCAAAACCGTGTCATTTCGCTTGCCGGCGATTTTCTTTCGCAATGTATTGTTGCATCCACTGGTATTGCGTATAGCATACGCAAGGACACATAATGCTAAGGATAAGTTCAAGGACGTAGATGATGCGGACTTTAAAAAGGTTATGGATTTCGAGGTTCAGCTTTGGCATGCGAACGATGTTCGTACACATATGTTTACGACATCCGAGTTTCTCAAGCTGGATAACTGTCAGAAGCGTATAGACCTGCCACTTCATCATGTAACTGTTCAGGCAGACAGGTACTTCGACAATCATACAGTAGAGCAACACATGCGTGTAATTTTTGGTGATTTTACGGAGTACCGTTCTAGGATGGATGGCCATGCGCCAAGCGTTGTTGCAGATATGAAATCTGCAGCACCGCTCATTCCCGCTAAGTTACGCACACTCTTGAATAAGAGCTAAAGCAGGATTTGCTATAATACCTGATAATGTTTGTTTCAATTTGCTGGTATTGTAGATGAAGATTGGTTTAGTTTGTCCATACAACATAGGCTTAGGTGGCGGTGTTCAAGAATGCGTGATGGCTACGCAGGTAGAATTAAAGAAACGTGGTCACGAAGCATATATTATCACTCCAAGGTCACGTGCTGTGCGAGATAATCCACCCAAGAATACAATCTTGGTTGGTGCAGGCACCGATGTACGATCCCCCTTCTCTACCACTGCTCAGATTTCTGCCAGTGTAAACCCGGAAGAACTAGAAAGAATTATCGATGAATACAGATTTGATATTCTTCACTTTCATGAGCCGTGGGTACCGATGCTGTCGCGACAATTATTGAGCAAAAGCAAAAGCATTAATATTGCTACATTTCATGCTCGTATGCCTGACGGTGTGATGACTAAAACCATCGAAAAAGTTATCACGCCATATACCAAATCTATCCTGAAATCATTTGATGCTTTGACGGCCGTATCGGAACCAGCTGCTCAATATGTGCGGAGTCTCACTGACCAGAGTATCAAGATAATTCCAAATGGGGTAAATCTAAAGAAATATAGACCTCTTCGAGCTGGAAAGCCATCAGATAAGACGATTTTATACATCGGTAGGCTCGAGCGACGTAAGGGGGTCAATCACTTGATCGATGCTTTTGCACGACTAGGTGATGCGGATTGTAGATTACTTATAGCAGGCAATGGTCCAGATCGTGAAAAGCTAGAAAACCAAGTTCGGCTTCGAAATTTGGGCAATGTGGAGTTTTTGGGATATGTAGAAGAATCTGAAAAGATTCGTCTGCTTCGTGAGGCGAGCGTGTTCTGTTCTCCGGCAATATATGGCGAAAGTTTTGGGATTGTGCTCCTTGAGGCTATGGCTTGTGGCACGCCAACTGTCGCTGCTAATAATCCAGGCTATGTGTCGGTTATGCAGGGTCGTGGTCTTATATCCTTGATTGAGCCGACGGATACCGACCAGTTTGCAAGGCGATTGGCGTTGATGTTATATGACAAAGAGCTTGCCGCTCTTTGGCGAAAGTGGGCTACGAATTACGTCAAGCAATTTGAGTATGCTACAATCGTTGACCAATATGAATCTATTTATAAACAGTTTGTAATGCAGTCATGAAAATTGGCTTTGTACTAGACGATAGTTTGGACAAAACCGACGGAGTTCAGCAGTATGTTCTAACTCTGGGGCAATGGTTGTCAAATACCGGTCACGAAGTGCATTATATTACTGGTCAAACAAACCGGACCGATATTTCAAATATTCATAGCCTGAGTCGAAATATGGGAGTACGTTTTAATCAGAACTATATGACCACGCCCTTGCCTGCAAGTCGCCGAAAGATTAAGCAGTTACTATTGGAGCAGCATTTTGATGTATTGCATGTCCAGATGCCGTACAGTCCATTTTTGGCTGGTCGTGTTATAAAATGTGCGCCAAAGAACACGGCGATCATCGGCACTTTTCATATACTGCCATACTCCAGGCTAGAATCACTAGCTACGAGATTGCTGTCTATCATATTGTATGGTTCTAGGAAAAGATTTGATCGCGTGCTGAGCGTATCGAAGCCTGCAGCAGAGTTTGCCTTGTCATACTTTGGTCAGGTGAGTAGTGTAGTACCCAATGCAGTGGACGTACGGAGATTCTATCGTGGCAAGAAGATCTGGCAACGATCAGATGGTAAGCTTACTATTGTGTATCTTGGTAGGTTAGTGGAACGCAAAGGCTGTATGTATTTGCTAATGGCTTTAAGGGAGCTAAAAAAACAAAAAGCGTTGAAGGACGTTCATGTCATCATTGCTGGCAAGGGCCCTTTGTTGTCGAGCTTGCAGAAGTTTGTTCGAGACAATAGATTAACTAAGCTGGTCAAATTCGTTGGTTATGTTTCCGAAGAGGACAAACCCGATATTCTTGCATCTGCAGATATCGCTGTATTGCCAAGTATAGGTGGTGAGAGCTTCGGAATTGTACTAGTAGAGGCTATGGCTGCGGGTGCAGATGTTGTGATTGCCGGTGACAATACAGGGTATAGAACTGTGATGACTGGTCACGGAGATCAGTTAATTGATCCGACCAAGACCACAGAATTTGCAGACTTATTGAAGGAATTCATATCAAGCAAGAATGCCCGCAAAAGTGCAAAGAAGTGGCAGGCTCAACGCGCCAAACAGTATGATGTAGAAAATGTCGGCAAACAAATACTTAAGGTTTATCAGCAGGCGTTGAAATCAAAATTTAAAATGAGATAATTACCTACAGTAGATGAGGAAAGTATGATGTTAGATTGGCTGAAGAAAGAAAAACACGCACAAATTGAACTAACTGTGTCAAATCGCACGGTATTGCGTGTCATTATACTTGTAGTGGCATCATTTTTGGCACTGGTTGCCGTCCGTCAGGCAGCACATGCTTTGACTCTTATATTTATTGCCATATTTTTGGCCCTGGCTTTGAATGCGCCAGTAAATTGGATTGCTATTAAGTTGCCAGGCAAGATGCGTGGCAACCGTAGTCTAGGTACTGGAGTTTCATTTGTAATAATCGTAGCCCTTTTGGGCGGATTTTTGGCTAGTATTGTCCCGCCTTTGGTCAGACAGACGAGTAGCTTTATCGGAGCAGCTCCAGAGTTAGTTGACGATCTCAGAGATGAGAACAGTAGCCTAGGTCAATTTATTCGACGGAACCATCTGGAACAGCACGTTGATACATTTTCTGAAGAGCTAGACGACAAGCTCCAAGGTGCGGGTGGCAAGGCCCTTACGACGGCGTCAAAAGTCGGTGGTAGTGCATTTTCTACTCTTACTGTCTTAGTGCTGACATTTATGATTTTGGTAGAAGGCCCGCTTTGGCTACAGATCTTTCGTAAACTCGTGCCAGTAGAGGAGCGTGAACACGTAGATTTTCTGATTGGTGATATGTACAAGGTTGTGCGTGGCTATGTCAATGGACAAGTACTTTTGGCAGCAACTGCAGCTATTTTAATATTGGTACCGTTGTTTGTGCTAGAGATCAGTTACCCGATTGCCCTTATGGTAGTGGTGTTTGTTTGTGGGCTTATTCCAATGGTAGGGCATTTTATTGGTGCCACCATAGTTACTGCGGTTGCGCTATTTACTTCACCAATAGATGCGCTGATAATCTTGGGGTACTACATATTGTACCAACAGATAGAAAATTACGTCATACAGCCAACTATCCAGGCCAACTCAACCAACATGTCACCGCTACTGGTATTTATATCAGTGATTATCGGTGTTAGTTTTGGTGGCATACTCGGCGGTCTGGTAGCAATTCCGGTAGCAGGCTGTCTAAGAGTTGTACTGTTGGATTATTTGAATAGCCGTAAATATCTAGAAAATGGTCTACCTGTCAAATCAAGTACTAAGTAGCGAAGCCACGACAATAAGTATATGTAGTGAGAAGCTCAAGCAAGGTTATTAAGCCTAAAGTCTGTGCCATATTGTCCCCTTCGGAGTGTCTTTGATGCCGATGCCTTGTTTCTCTAGCTGATCTCGTAGTTCATCGGATTTTTTCCAATCCTTGGAGCTGCGAGCTGATAGACGTTCAGTGATTAACTGTTTTTGCTCGCTAGTGATATCGTCCGTAAGTAGATTAATTCCAAACACCGAGTTGATTGTATGTAGTGTTTTGTCAGAAGGCATAGAAGTAGTGGATTCTAGTTTATCAAAATAGTTGTCGATCAGTGCTATAGCTTGAGGGGTTGCTAGATCATTTTGCAAGGTTTCAATCAGTCCACTAGAAATATCCTGTTCATCATTTTGGACAACATCTGGTTGCCATTTGAGATCGGCTACGCTTTGCCAGTGGCGTAGCCGGTTTTGTGCGGCTTTTAGATTCTCCCAGGTAAAGTTGCTCTGATGGCGATAATGAGATTGTAAAATCATGAGGCGGAAGGCCAGAGGTTCGATGCCCCTCTCTTTAATATCTTGCAGGGTGTAGAAGTTGCCGAGTGATTTGCTCATTTTCTTGCCTTCGACTAACAAATGTTCGTTATGAATGAAGTATTTGGCGTATGTATCGCCCTTGCCGGCTGTGCTTTGTGCAATCTCGTTCTCATGATGCGGGAATATGAGGTCAATTCCACCTGTATGAATATCGAACGGTTGACCCAGGGCGCTTGCGCTCATGACCGAACACTCTATGTGCCAGCCTGGTCTACCCAGTAGATTTTGACCATCTAGTTCGAAGTCCCATGCCGGTTCATCTGCTTTGCGAGTTTTCCATAGAGCAAAGTCCTGAGCTGTTTCTTTGTCATATTCGTCATTGTCAATTCTAGAAGCCGAAGAAGCACTCAAGTCTAGCTCCAATAATTGTCCATATTTCTTGCCACTATTAATATATTTTTGTATCGAGAAATAGACACCATCATCAGCGATATAGGCGAACCCGTCGCTGTGTAGTTCAGTAATTAGTCTACGCATGCCTTCGATACTGTCAACCGCACTGATGAATTGCATCTGAGATATGTCACATCCGATTGCAGCCATATCGTCTAGAAAGATCTGCTTGTATTCATCGGTTAGTTTAGTTAACGCTTCCTCTGGCGATAGAGCTGGATAGCGTTCAGCGCTTCGGCGAATGGTTTTATCATCAACATCAGTAAAATTCATAATATGCCGTACCTCATAGCCACTGGCTCTAAGTACGCGCCGTAACGTATCAGCAGCTATGAAGGCGCTAAGATTGCCGATGTGAATATGATCATAAACAGTTGGTCCACACGAATACATCCGCACCTGGGCGGGATCTAATGTTTGGAATTCGTCAATCTTGCGTGATAAGGTATTGTATAGTTTCATAATATTAACTCTCTCTTGACTCTTGTACGTTAGCTATTGTAGCGAGTAATTTACTAGTTTGTTCTGTACATTCTGCGATGACTTGAGCAGGAGTTTTACTTGACAAAATCTTGAACCCAGCGGCGTATTTATGTCCGCCACCCCCAAAATGCTCGGCTAATTGGCTGGCAATAGGCGCGTCAGAATTGCAACGAATACTTGCAGTAATGCGTCCATCAGAATAGCTTTTGACAGCAACTGAAATCCGTACTCCCTGAGTCTGTAGGTGTTCTGGTTGTATAAGTGCGTTCGGGTTGTATAGCGGACTGTATTTGGTGATATCGTCTTGTGGAATATGAACTAATGCGAGTTGACCATCGACATCCAATATAGTCTGTTCAATCAATTTGGCCTTGTAGCGCAAGATTTCGGGGTGCATTTTGGATATTTCGCGGCGTTTTTCCTCTAGGATTGGTCGATCAACACCGAGATCTGTCAGGTCTGCCATGATGCGGTAAGTTTGTGCGGTTGTCAAATTGTTACTCAGGCCTTGAGTATCGCCAAGGATAGCTGTCATTATGTATTCGCCAGAGATTATATCTATGGGCCAGTCTAGTTCTTTGGCCAAATTATAGATCAGTTCACCAGTTGACGAAACGGTGTCATCTGTAAGATTTACGGTAGCAAAAGGAATTATGTTATTTACCTCGGTGTGATGATCGAAAATTATACATGGTTTACTAGCGACCCAATTTTGCTGATTGGTTTGCTGTAGTTTATCGAATAATGTAATCGTACTGGCGTCAACTATAATGCTCAGGTCAAAATTGTGGGGCAGTTCGGTGCCTACTCTGTCCCAGCCTGGCAAATACTTCAGATAGCCTGGGATATCGACACCGCAGTACAGGCTCACAGATTTTCCCATCTCTCCCAATATTTGTTCTAGAGCGAGGGCAGATCCTAGGCTATCTGCATCAGGGTTGTCGGCTTGCAGTACAACAATACTGTTTGCATCATTAATGAACTGTTGTAGTTCTTGTTTCATTAACTTTAGTATATCAGAGTATCAGATGCTAAAGCTGTGTCCTACCCTCTAAGGCTCGACCTAGAGTAATTTGGTCGGCGTATTCTAGGTCAACTCCAACGGGCAGACCTCTGGCTAGGCGAGATATTTTGACATCTCGGTCACCGATTTGTTGCTGAATGTAAAGCGCAGTAGATTCACCTTCGACACTTGCGTTGGTGGCGAGGATAATTTCTGTAACTTTGTCGTCGTCAATACGCTGGATGAGTTCTTTGATGTGCAATTGTTCTGGACTTATACCGTCAATTGGCGAAACCAAGCCTCCTAACACATGGTAGGTGCCTTTGTACTGTGCAGTATTTTCGAGGGCAACAATGTCGAAAGGTTCGGCAACTACCGCTACAATTTGCTTGTCACGTGAAGGGTCGGTGTATAGGTCAGAGAGTTCTTTGCCACTTTCAGTCAGGGCAAAGGTTTTTTTGCAGTATGCAATGCCTGCATGGAGTGCAAGCAGTTTGCTGGCCAACAGTTGCGGTGCTCCAGATGTGTTTTTTAGCATAAAGTAAGCGTATCGTTCAGCGGTACGTGGCCCAACACCAGGCAAAACACCAAACGCTTCAATCAATGCCGTGAGTGACGGTGGTAAAACTTGAGCCACAAGCTTATCCTAGCCTAGGCCAAGTTCGCTGAGTGCGCCCATGAATGGCTGCATCTTTTCAGCGGCAATCTTTTGGCTTTGCTGGATTGCGTCTTTGACTGCATCTTCAACCCATCTTTCAAGCTGATGGATGTCATCTAGGTCTACTTGGTCTGGGTCGATGTGGATTTTTTTGATTTTTTGTTCTCCCGTAATCTCCACTCTTACTGCTCCGTCACCTTGTTCGGCGGTTATGACCATTTTTTGAAGTTCTTTCTGAAGTTTTTTTACTTGCAGTAGCATTTTTGCTTGGTCGAATCGTCCCATATTATTTCCTCGTATATTCTACATTATTTAGCTAATTATTGATGTAATCTTGAAAATCATTAAGTATCACACCTTGCCCTAGTGTCTTGGCTATTATTCATTGTAACAGAGGTTTTCATTCTGCTCTAGTTGATTTTTTGCGAAAAAACGACTTTGGTTTCTGGTGCATTTGGCCAGGCAATGAAGTATTGATGCAAGCCATTGTACGAGGTGATCAGTACTACTAGTGTCATTAGCACAGTACCGATTGTTCGAGCAAAAGGATTGCGTGGAAAAACCGTAAACCATTGTTGCAGGAGCAATGCTATGCCCGCTGCTACCATTAAGTAGATAAAAGGTGTCAAGATCGAGGTAGTTACAGGCCCTTGTATACTAACGAGCGCTCCACCAAATATGAATACAAAGAGTGTAAACCATGTTCTGTCTAGTCGGCGTTTCTTTGTATAGGCATACAAACCGATTGCAAACATTGCCGTCGAGAATATGTTGAGCAAAGGTAATCTACCGAGCCATATTTCCGGATTGTTCGGCCCTTGATAAAAGAGCTGGACAGGAATGTTTAAGAAGTTTTTGCCCACAACATCTAGCGTTGGTAACGTTTGCGGTATGCCAAAGTAAGTTTTTACCAAGTCTGGTTGTTTAAATAATGTCCAACCAATCGGCGCTAGTGCTAATATAATCAGTATACTTATAGCAGTCAGTAGAAACGGATTATGCTTTTCTAGTCGATCAGCTAGTTGAATGATTTGCCATAGTACTGCAGGAATTACTATCCATATCATACCTGGCACATAAAGTAGCATGGTGACTACAAATGCACTGACTAGCAATGAAAGTATGCTAGCGTGTGATTTGCGGATCCAGGTTACGCAGGCGATAGCTATAAATAGCAAGAAGTACATACTGGCGTCCGTACCTAGTCGGCCAATGTTCAAAAACCAGCTAGATGTACCAAGAGTCAGTGTTCCCAGAATGGCAATACGTGACGAGTACCAGTGTTTTAAGACATAGAAGAAGCAGCCAAGCGTTATTGCGCCCAGTAAAGCACTGGCTGAACGAACGCCCAGCGGACCAGGCAAGAGTTGCTGTGTAGCAAACTGCAATATTTTGTGCGGTAGTCCAATGGGGTTATTGATGATCTGATGGATTGTCTGTGAGCTTGTTGCCTGTGCAACTTCATTGGTGCTTAGTCCCGGCAATAGGGTAGCTTGACCAACCCAAAGCACGGAAACGATTAGTGTACATACAAAAAAACTTATTAAAATCCTAGACCATTGTGCAGAGAACCAATTTCCCACTTTTTTCATCTTGAGTTTAAGTATAACATTTGGCGTCTTAAGTTGCAGTACTATGCATCAAACGGTGTGTGGATTCTATCGACATCTGTAATGCGTTGTTTTTCTCGGTCAAAATATAGCTCTATGTTGCCAACCTCACCATGGCGGTGTTTGCGTATGTGGACTTCTAGGATATTTTGCTTGTCGGTTTCTGGATTGTAATAATCCTCTCTGTACAAGAAAGATACCACATCAGCGTCTTGTTCGATCGATCCGGATTCTCGTAGGTCTGACAACTGCGGGATTTGTGGGCTTCGGCTTTCTACTGAACGGCTCAGCTGACTAAGAGCAATCAAAGGAACGTTTAGCTCACGTGCCACACCTTTTAGTCCACGGGAGATCTCTGAAATTTCTTGTACGCGGTTAGCTTGTCCACTGAATCTCGACCCACCACTCATCAGCTGTAGATAATCAACGATGATTAATCCGAGTGGATGACGATGGGCTTCTCGTTTGGCTTTAGTTCGTAGTTCTGAAATGGTTAGCCCTGGCGTATCGTCGATATATATCTGAGCTTCTGACAGCGTACCCATGGCTAATCCGATTTTTTCGAAATCGTCGTCGGTCAAGTTTCCGGTACGGAGTGCCCAAGCATTGACACCAGACTCACGTGATAGCATTCTGTCTACCAGCTGTTCCTTGCTCATTTCTAGACTAAATATCAATACTGGTTCTTCGGCCTTTGTGGCGACGTTGTGAGCCAAGTTGAGCACCATGGCGGTTTTACCCATAGCAGGACGAGCGGCCAAAATGAACAGGTCAGACCGTTGCAGTCCGGCTAGGATGTTGTCGAGTGATTTGAAGCCTGTTGTGATACCTCGAAGTTTGCCGCTGTCTTTGTGAAGTTCGTCAAGCCGTTCGAAGCTGGCACTCAATACGTCTTCGATACTGACGATATTTTCCTTGATATGCCTTTGGCTAAGACGAAAAATCTGTGATTCAGACTGTTCTATTAATTCACTCAGGCTTTTGGTTTCGTCTAGGGTCAGGCTAGCCAGGTCTTTATTGACCTCTAGTAGACGACGACGAAGTGCCTTTTCGGATACGATATTTGCGTATGTTTCAATATGGGCGGCAGTTGGCACAAAGTTGGTCAGCTCTGTTAAGTAGGCTGCGCCACCAATGTCTGCCAGTACGCCGTTTGCCTTCAGTCTGTCAGATAGCGTCAGGACGTCGATAGGCTTATTGGCTTCGTAAAGTTCCATGATTGACTGGTAGATGTTGCGGTGCCGCTGGTCGTAAAAGTCTTCTGCATCGAGCGAATCTGCGATCTTTATCAGAGAGTCGTTGTCAATTAGTACGGCACCAAGAACACTTGCCTCGGTATCTATATCATAAGGCAACGGGACAGGCTCTCCGTTCGGTCTTTGCTCCGCCATAATATATATTCTATAGTCTATTCAATAATTTCACCACCACCAAATATGCTGTTGATTGTGTCAAGTGGTTTGGTGGCTTTATTATCATCCTGGTCTAAACTGCTTGGCTTAGGTGAAGTATTGCTGGCTTTTTGTTTGTCTACGATGCATTCTACGGTTACGTTTTTGCCAGTTTGGTCTTTGATAAGGTTTACCAGGATTTTAGTGTTCTTGCTGTCGTTGAAGCGTTTTTGGTGAAAAGGAAAGTTAAAAATTAGGGTTAACTTGTCTTCTTCAAACATTGGAACTGCCATGCGGGCAATACCATACAAAGTATTGTGTTTTTGCTTTAAGGTTAGCAAGATTTGCTGCCAGGCTGACTCATTCAGGTCGGATATTTTTGCGTTGACAGGTATTTCGATACCTGTTACAGGCTCCTTGGTCTTTTCCATTTTCTGGGGTTTTGGAGGACTTTTGACAACTGGTTTGTCTGGTTCCAGAGAGTCGAGCTCATTTGATATTTTAGTTTTGGGCACTTCGGCCACAGTTGCAGGTTTTGGTATCGATACGGTACTATTTGCCAACACCGGTTCTAGGAGTATTATTTCCAGACGTGTCAGTGGATCATGAGAAGCTGGGACTTCGATAAGTTTCTGTATTAGCTCAGCGGCGGTAACGGGGTTTATGTCGAGTTTTTCGTTTAATATTTTGTCTCGCAATTTCTGTATCAATTGCCTTGCAACTTGTGCGGCTTGTAGCCCTTGCTGATTAAGAGAATCCAGCTGAGCGATTATATCGGCAGGCTTTCCATGACTTATAGACGAAACGAGCTCGTCAAGGAGTGCCTCTGGTGCAATTCCTAGGCTTCGCTCAACTTTATCGATAGTTATCTTACCGCCAGCGTTGCCTATTTGATCAAGTAACGATATGCTGTCACGAAAACTACCACGACCATGAGTGGCAATAAGTTTAAGTGCTTCATCATCAATGTCGATCTTCTCAGCTTTGGCAATTGTTTTGAGATGGATTACGGTTTCGTGGATACCCGCCGGTTTAAAGGTGTATCGCTGGGTACGGCTGATGATTGTTTCTGGTAGCTTATGAACTTCAGTAGTCGCCAGAATAAAGATGACGTGTGACGGTGGCTCTTCTAGTGTTTTTAACAAGGCGTTGAATGCTTCTTTGGTGAGCATGTGAACCTCGTCTATGATGTAGACCTTGTACTTTGCGCTTGTCGGGGCATTGTGTACTCGTTCGCGAAGCGTACGAATTTCGTCTATCCTACGGTTCGATGCTGCATCGATTTCTATGATGTCTAGGTGATTTACGGTTTCATCATATAGTAGTTGATTAACCTCGTGTGCCAAAATACGGGCAATTGATGTTTTGCCAACGCCTCTTGGACCAGTGAATAGGTATGCATGACCAATGCGATCGTTTTCGAGTGCGTTCTGTAGAGCGGTGGTAATATGCTCTTGTCCAACAATATCGGCCAATCGTTTAGATCTATATTTTCGATATAATGCTTCACCCATTGCTCATACATTATACGTTAGGATTTGGTGGGTTTCGTTGTAGTTTATTATGCCTCCGGTATAACGGATTGTGCAATAGATAAAGGTAAGTGTTCGGAAAGTAGATCTTGATACACTGTTTCGTATTGGGATCTGACTTTTTCACCTCGATATGCCCCAATACCTGCAAATGCCAAAGCCGTACCGCCGAGTACGTTTCGAAGTAGCCGATTATCAGTGTCTCCTGTGAGGACGGCGCTTTCTAGTGCGACAAATTTCTCGGCCATTGCCTCTTTGCCCTCCATAGTTACGGGAATTTCCAGTAACTGACCTGTTTCGTTAGCGAACTGAGCCGCACGAATACCCGCCCAGACTGTTTTGTAACCTTCTTGGGTAAGAATGGTGCCGACGGCAAGTTTGCCAGATTTGCTGATTCTGGGCGCAAGCAATGACGCACCTGCTACGGTCAATAGCGCTACAGCATCTGCGTACTTGTCAGCCTTTGTACCTTTAGTACTTGTGCCTAGCCCACTGTCTGGCCATTGTTTGTCGATGAATCTCGCGACGCTGCCCTCCATATCGGTGGCTGCCATAATAGCAACTACTGGACCAACGCCCGACCTGCCATTTATGAGCATTTGAGCTGCTTTTATGGCTAACATTGGTCTGGTTGCCGTCATAGCGTTTGCTGGAGTGATTAGCTTGTCAGAAGCTGGAGTCAGTGGTTGACCGTCCTGTTGAGCTGCTCCAACAAATTTCTTGAAGATTCCCATCTTGAATAATTCCTTAAAATAATGAAGTGGCTGTATGTCCAAGTATAAGTTTTACAGAGCTGCTTCGAGAGCAGCCCATTCAGCATGACTATCGTCTTCGGGAACGTTTACGCTAACTTGATCACCGGGCTTTGCCTTGAAATAGGTTACGCTAGCAAGCAAGACTCGATATTGACGTGCACCAACTTCTACAAAGTAATGACCGTTTTCCTGCGTTAGTACGCCGACGATTTGTTTGCGAGGTATTGGCCCAATCTGTTTGTACATAAATGCGCCATCGTCAGCAATTGTCAGCTTAAGGATATCGCCTTGAACGAGCTTGGATTTGCTGGCATAGTTTGCCGGAACCGGATATGTCTTACCGTCCGATCCAACCATGTTTTGGCCATCAAAAACCCCCTCGATTATTTTGCCGAGGTTTTCTTCGCTTTTAGTCAGAACGTTGGAGTCTTCTTCGCCAACCAAACTTAGCAGCAATTCTTTTGCTGCAGCCAAGCTTGTCTCTGACTCTGCTATAAGAGTCTTTAATCTTTTGATTTGTTTATCTGGTATATCTGCCATCTCCCCTGGCCTCTTTCGATAAGTGTTGATTTTATACACTTACTGCCAACAGTACCACGGATGTCAACTATTTGTCAAAATATCTGCTAAAACTGTGGAAAAATATATAGTTTATAGAGATAACAAAACCGCCCAAAGTAATAATGGACGGTTTTGATGTTCTAGTAGATATTACTAAGCAAGTTCGACCGTTGCGCCAGCCTCTTCTAGGGCTTTCTTGGCGTTCTCTGCATCCTCTTTCTTTGCCTTTTCTAGAACTGGCTTTGGGGCACCGTCTACAATAGCTTTGGCTTCACCTAGTCCAAGACCGGTGATGTCCTTAACAGCTTTGATTACGGCTACCTTTTGTGCGCCAGCGTCTTTTAGAACGACATCATATTCGCTCTTTTCGTCAGCAGCAGGAGCGGCGTCGCCACCGGCTGCTGGACCAGCAACAGCTACTGCAGCAGCAGCTGGCTCAATACCGTATTCATCCTTCAGAATAGTTTTTAGTTCGTTTACTTCTAGTACTGTGAGCTTTGTCAGCTCTTCTGCTAATTTCTTTACATCAGCCATGGTTAATCTCCTTTAATTAATGTTAGGCAGCTGCCTTTGTTTCTATGCCATCAAGTAATGCGTGCAAGTTGCCGGAAAGGCCGTTTGTGACATCGTTGACTGGTGAGAATAGTGTTGCAACAACTTGTGCGATTAGTTCGTTCTTGCTTGGCAGTGTTGCCAATGCGCTAACTTCATCGGCTGTTAGGAACTTACCTTCGCTACTAAAAGCACCAACAAACTTGATACTTGGCTGGGTCTTGGCGAATTTTGCCAAAACTTGAGCCGGGGCAACTTCATCTTCGCTGTTGAAAGCGTACAAAAGCATTCCATTTAAGCATGAGGTGTCTACGTCTTTGAGGGTTTCGTTTCCCTGAAGTGCTTTGATGACCAAACGGTTTTTGACGACTTTTAGTTGCGTTCCATTGTCGCGACCGTTTCGACGTAGTTCCTGCATAGCTTTCACGGGCGTGCCTTGATATTCAGCTACGACAGTCATTTTGGAATCTGTCAGTAATTGACTGACTTCGCTTATGACTTCGTTTTTCTTATCTTTGGTTAAAGCCATATGTGCTTCTTCCTTGTTTATGTATCTATGAGCCAGACATCGACCCGGTCCTGGCTTTTACCAATAAAAATTGACCTTTGTTATCAAAGGTCAATAGTGTGCTCGTAAAAACAAATTTGACTCGCACCTAGGCGACTTTATCAAGGTTTCCCCGTCGCTGTCTTTGGTAACTTATCTAGGATACCCGTGACGGCGTCAAAAGTCAATTATTCTTGGCCAAGTTGTATATGCGGATAGTCTGTTTCAAATTGCTCGAGCGAGATAGCAACACCTCCCAGTCGACAATGTGTTGAAATTTGTGAATTTTGGTCTAAGGTTTGCTTTCTTTCTTCATACGTAAAGCCGTGGAGCTTAGGAAGATCCCATACCGCACAGGCTACTCCGCCAATTTTTACATGTGTAACCATGGGTGCAGCGCTTAAACAACGTGTTTGGGTCAAATTTTCCGTTTTTTCTATTATACTCGTTGACATAATCATCTCCTGAAATTAAAACGACCCCTTGCGGGGTCGTTGATTAACAAATATTAAATCTTACACCCGCAAATGGTGGGATGTGATAATAATCGTTGCTACTTTCTTATACAACATATGATCACGATATTCCTTATGAGACTGCTTGTCAAGCTGTCGCCACGAATCGGCGTCCATTTGTACCCTGGTATCTTCCTTCCTCGTGCCGTGCTTCTGTAGGGTGACCCCAGAATGTCGGGTTGTGAGGAGTGTATATCTGGTATCCGCCTTTTATGACGCCATCGCTGTGTATACCTGATCTGTGTACATTTGTATCTTTGCCTACAATTGGACATTGTCTCGGTACATCCAATCCAGCAAAAGCCATGACTGTGCGGGCTATCTCAACTGACCTCGCTGGGTTAAACTCCCAACTTATGCGTGATTGTTCTTCGTCTCCAAATTTAAACAACTGTGCAACAACCGAAAACACATCGGCATTACCTGCTCTTTCCCCTAATCCGCAAATTGTTGATTCTACTTGTACTTTGACGTCATGTTCAGAATGGTCGGCTTCAATTGATGCTGCCTGGATAAGCGCGTAGCTGTTAACCACTGCAGCGCCTAAGTCATTGTGGTTGTGGGCAGATACTATTATATTGGGGTTTGTTTCTCTTGCCCAGCGAATGGCTCTGCGATAGAACGTCATCATCCAGACGGGGTTTCTTTGCCCGACGGTATCAGGCAGGTTGATTATATCTGCTCCCGCATCGATTGCCGACTTAACCACTCTTTCCAGATAGTCGATGTCGGTGGTAGTAGCTGCTTCTGCAGAAAATTCTACTGTTGCGTCCTTATGTTCTGAAGATATTGATTTGGCAAACTTTACTGATCGTTCACCAAGACGCAAAACCTGCTCTGGGGATTGGTCGGGAAATTTTGCTGACATATGCTCCGGATCGGTAGATATAAAAGTATGGATTCTAGGTCTTTGCGCGACATGAACTGCCGACCATGCCGCTTCAATGTCCTCGGCTTTTGTGCGTGAAAGACCTGCAATTACGGGGTGTTTATAACGAGTAGTTCGAGAATCGTGTTCTGAGTTCGTCCATGATTGTACTTCGTACAAATTATTGCCGATATTTTTGGCGACTTCTCTGACTTCCTCTTGGTCACCTGGCGTAGCCGGAAAACCGGCCTCGATGACGCCAACTCCCAACTCGGCGATCATATTTGCAATCTCTGGCTTTGATCCTGTAGGGAATTGATTGTTTTGCGGTAAAGACTGAGCTCCATCCCGCAGAGTGGTGTCGAATATTTCAACATAAACTTCTGACATAGTGCTTCTTTCTTGATATATAAAATCAGACCTCGTGGCGAAGCCTAGTGTCTGGGCTGTGCTGGCGGATTTATTCCGAGGCTTCAACCATGCTGAAGCACAGCCCGTTTAGGCTGAGGAGGAGTTGCTTCAACAGATTTGTTCTCATAACGGCTACAATACTACATTTAATATGTATTGACAATGTTAAATAAAAGCGATACATTCAAATAGTTGTGAAAAACTTGATTCAAATTTCAGCCAAGTATGTGTGCCGAAGCTACGGTTTTGTGCTCATTATGGCTCAATAACCTGGAATCTGTCGCTTACAACACGCGAAAAATGTAACAGACCGGATTCCAGCAAGGAATCTGGTTTTTTAATAAGGAGTCGGGATCGTTTTTAGTTACAAGCGGTTTCAAAAGATGCCATGACCATCACAGAACAAGATTTTGAGAAGATGCCTCACGACTATTATAATTCGATAGCAAGAGATCAGCTTGACAGCGTTACTCGTGACCCGAAAGCAACCGCCGAGCAATGGGCACACAATATGATTGATAAAATCAGGTGTGCAGGCTTTACAGACGCTGACATGTACCACGTGGGATATTTTATGTTAGAAGATCAATTTCATAGAGATACTCACGACGAATTTGTGAATAAGTTGGGTATATCAAATTTTATTGATGTGACCGCTGAGCCGAGATGTGTTTACAATGACGACGATGTATCGCTGTGGCAAATGGGGCATTTCTATGATCAACAAGATCCGTATTCCTGCTATGGTGTACAATACTGGGCTAGATCCGAAAATATCACGGAGCATTAATCTTCTAGTTCACCAAGCCAAGTGTTATTTTTTTGGTAACGATTCTTGATGATCCAAATGTTCAAGCTTGAATTGAGTTGCTCGCTCGGCCGCAAGACGAGTGAGTTCTGGGTCCTCGTCTTGGTTCACAAATCGCATGTGAGCCGCAAGCATTGGATGAACCTCTGCTAATTTTTCATGCATCTGCATTACCAACTTACGATAGCCGGGGTGGCCTTGCGGACTAGTGCGGAGTTCATGGAAGTGAAATGCCTCACGCGCGTTATAGGTAACTTTCCAGCGCATGCGGTGTCCTAGTAATGTTGCGTATTGTGATTCATATCCATAGCCTGCCTCTTGTAATACAGAGTATAATTGAGCCGATAGGTCGAAACATTTTTCGAACAGTTCAGATAGGCCAGCTTCTTCGACAAGCCTAGGTACCTCATATCCATAACGAGGTGTTAATTGTTGCCATTGTAGGTCATCGACCATTCTATGTCGCTGTAAGTCACGGAATATGCCATAGTCACACACCAAGTCCCAAGTATAGTGAGCTTGCTCCAGCGCTCGTCCTGGACGGTGCCTGCGGTTGAGCCTTTCACCCATGTAGGCATCGAAAACTTCGATTTTTTTATCTATTGGCCAATTTGCGACAATTGTCTGAATTTCTTCCAGAGATAGGCTACTAAACTCATATAGCATATGTGGCACGAGATCTAACTCGTTACGCGGCCATACTTGCCTTAGCGAAACGGGCTGCTGCGAAACGCTGTATGTATTGGGCAAGTATTTATGAGAAAGTTCGCTAACCTGTTGTTTTGTGGTTGCCATATAGGCTGTTGTAGCGCCACCCCGGTCAGGTTTGTCGGCTCTTTCCAGGAACGTTGGTATTACTTTTCGTGCCTCGGCAAGAATTGCGTCACCCGTTTGCTGAGCTTCCCTACTTTCGCTCGCGCGCAATCGCATAATGAGGGCTTCTAGTGCTTGTCCACTTGCAAAAATCCCGACTGTGGATTTGGTTGCTACTGGTAAGACTGGACGGATTGCGTCACATGCTTGGGCTCGTATTGCGCTTCGCCATGCCCCGTCTTGCTCGTCTTTTGGTGTAGATGAATTGATTTGCAGATAATCAGTCAAATTGTGGACCATAGTAGAATATGCCTCAAAGATACTGTCCATAGCCGTGTTGTATTTGAGCGTCGTAAGCTCATCTAGGTGTTCTGGTGTGTAGTATTTGAAATTGCCCTTGCTATCTTTTTGATCGAAGTAGATATAGCGTGTCGATTGCTCTAGGTAGGCCGCTAGCCTCCCCCACTCCAACTGTTTAGTTAGCAGATTCGACGCATTTTCTACCACTATATGTTGTCCGACCAGCTGTTGTACTGAATCATCGCCAAATGCTGTGATGACACGTTTGAGGAGGGCGTCATCCTTGCCGACAGCACTGGCAAATTCATCAAGGATCGTAATGCGCATATCGTCACCGCGCCTCGAAAGGCGAGCCATTGCTGCGGCAATTGTCAACGTATTTAGTTTGTCTGAGAATGCGTACACATTACCTTCGCTTTCAGTAACGGCATCTTCCAAGAACGTTTTGCCTGCCTTTGTAATCTTCCAGCCAGAGTCTGTCTTGGTGATATATGGGTTTTCGTTAACTTTAGACATGGCAATCTCCTGTTTTACGACTCGTCTTGGATTCTTCGATGGCTTTGGCAAGAGAGGTTGAATGGTTTGCCAAAGCTGTTCTTCTATCTGTTCAATGCTCATAAGTGTACGGTTGCGAACACAGTCGATTCTTGTAAAATCTTTCGGGAACAGCTGACACAGATCATCGTACACTTCTACTGAACGCTGTAGATGGTTTAGATCTGCTTCATGGATGTCACGCTTTTTGTCGGTGTATGACCTTGCTTCTTTTTGATCGACTAGATTCTGGGCAATATCTGCTGGCACGCGCAGTACAATACTTTTGTCGGGCCTGGGTATGCCTAACATCTGGAACTCAAGATTATCGAGCCAGATAAAATAACCACGACGTTGCTCTGCATTGGTAAATTTCGTTCCCTGATGAGCCATGTTCGAACCAGTGAAACGATTTGCCAATACGACTTTTCCTTCTGCTAGGGCTTGCTTAATCTTTGGAGCTACTTCGTAACGATCTAAAGCATAGAATAATGAGCCAGTATACGGTCCGACTTCGTCTGCGGTGCCGTACTGTCCATTTAAATACTGACGCACAAAATGACTTGACGGTTGTTCGTATTGCGGAAAGTCAAAGGTGGCTACATCGTAACCTTGTTCTTCTAGTCTAGATATGAGTCGTTTGAATTGGGTGCCTTTGCCGGAGCCGTCAGTCCCTTCTATAACTATAAAGGCGCCTTGTTGGGTTTTACTACGCCCGATCATCGTGCTTTTAAACCTTTAATCTCCTCGGGGAGTGTGCGTTTGTCCTTGTATGCCCTGGGAAGCATCATCTCCGGGCGCCAGGTTGCAATAATTGAGTCGAGGTCTGTCCCTTGCTGGTATTTGCCACTAAAGCCATTGTCGCGGCCTTCACCATAGCTGCCTTCTACTGGTCCAGTTTCCAAAAATACTGCTTGGGCTATTCGTTCGCCAACTGGTAGCAAGACCGTTTCATGTTCATTTAGGTTGTAGATTTCTAGCGTAAGTCGATTTATATATCCGGGGTCAACCCATCCTGCATCAAAACACACTGAAACGCCATTGCGTCCCCATGATGAGCGTGCTTTGACCTGATAAGCTCCAGGAGGTTTGATACCAAAAAATTCATGAGTATGAGCTAGGATGCGCTCGCCAGGTCGAAGAGGAATGACTGGATGGTCAAGAGGGATGTTTTCCAGTAGTTTAACGTTGTTAGCGTTGCACCAATCTTGGTGTGGTACAGCTTGATGGGTATCTCCAAAATAGCGCTTAACATCATTTTCATCGAATGGGTTGTACACAAATCCACGACTAGCTTGTCCGGTCCTGTAGTAATAGTAGCCCAACGTGACGTCTAGACTGGCATGAGCGACGTGCTTTGAGTTGAAGGGCGTACAAATAATATGGCCTTCTTCTAACGCTTTTAATATCTGAATGTTGCTGTATACCCCCACATCACCTCCTGTATTTTGATATATTGTACCTATGAAACGATTTACTAGGCAAGAGAGGTTACAAAATTACAACTACAGTGTATTTGAGATATAATTATTTGCTAAATAAGATAAAAGGTTTTCTGCTGTAAAACATCACTTTGGTGCGATTGCCGTCAGTTTTTATTAGATGTGTGTGTTGGTGAGGTACAGTTTTGGTGGGCGAGCTTGGTGTACGCGCCCAGATGCTGTAGCCCTTCTCTTCGTATTTTCCGATAAAAGTCAGGAACTCCTCGGCAGCTTCAACAGGTAACGTACGCAGACTTTCGGTGTGAGTTTTTGGAACAAGCATAACTTGATCTACCACACCTTGTTCGTCCCAATAATTGTATTTAAATAGGTTGACTATAACTTTAAAGTGAATACCTTCTTCAACAAATTCCTTATGCCCAACAGAAATATCACAAAACTTACATATCGTAGTCTTCGGGATGCTCTTTTTCTGTTTCCGATATGCTAACTCGGTTTTACGTGAACGCGTGGTCATGAATTATTTATAGCAGGACTGCATCGGATTGTACAGATTAAGCTACTGTAAAATAATGTTGTTTTGGCTTTAGGCTACGTCGCTGAGCTCAACCGGAATACTTGGTCCCATACTAGTCGCAATATACAATGACTTGACATAGGTACCCTTGATACTTGTAGGTTTATTGCCTTTGATGGATGTGATTAGGGCTTTGGCGTTTTCACTTAGTTTATCTGCACCAAAACTGACTTTTCCAATACCGACATGAATAATGCCGGTGCTATCCACGCGATATTCGACGCGCCCGGCCTTTGCTTCTTTCACGGCCTTGACGATATCTGTTGTTACTGTACCGCTTTTTGGGTTTGGCATCAGACCTTTTGGTCCGAGCAACCGTGCGTATTTACCAAGCTTAGCCATAAGAGTTGGAACAGCAATAAGTACATCAAAATCTACAATACCTTTATCTAGTTGTTGCAAGAATTCATCTGCTGCGGCAATGTCTGCACCTGCATTCTTTGCTTTTGCAAGGTCATCCGTATCCGCAAAAACAGCTACACGTACAGATTTCCCGGTACCGGCTGGTAACACGATAGTATCGCGAATATTCTGGTCCGCTTGTCGGGGGTCAACTCCTAGTCGAATATGCATTTCTACAGAAGCATCAAACTTTGTAGGATTAGTCTTAGTTGCCAATTCAAGGGCTTGCTTCAGATCATAATTTTTATCGTTGTCTACCAGAGCAGCAACCTTCTGGAAGTTCTTTCCTCTACGCTCTAATCGGCTTCGGACGCGCTGGATTTGTTTTGGCTTCTTGTCTTCTTCTGTCTTTGCTTCTGTTTTGCGAGCTTCTTTGGCTTCTTTTTCTTCAGCTTCAGCCTGTGCTTTTGCACTTCTTTTGCCAGCTTTTGCCGTATTGGCCTTAGTAGCATCTACTTTCGTGTCGCTACCTGTTTCTGCAATAGCTGCTTCAATTTCGGCAATAGTGTTTTTCGCTGAAACGTCAAGCTTCAGACTTTTGGCTTCTTCTAATAATTCAGTCTTCTTCGTCATTGCAAATCCTTTCGTGGTACTAGCCCTGCGATAACGTGTCAGCAGGTCCCACAATGCTTAATCTTATTCTATTATCTCTACACCCATACTACGAGCAGTTCCGGCAATCATCTTTTTGACTGCTGGAATGTCATCAGTATTCATATCTTTAGCTTTTGCTTCAGCGATTTCGGTTAACTGTGCATCTGAGAGCTTCTTGGCAATCTTTTCAGTGTTAGGTTTGCCGGAACCTTTTTGAATACCTAAAGCTTTGCGAATCAGATCATCGGTTGGCGTACCGACAACACGCCAGCTCATAGTACGGTCTTCATAAATCGTGATATGGACTGTCAGATCCTGTCCCATGCGATCGCTTGTCTCAGCATTGAAAGGCTGAATAAAGTCCATCATATTCACGCCATGTTGACCCAGAGTACTTCCTACTGGTGGTGCTGCACTCGCTTGACCGCCTTTGATCTTCATTTTGAGGTTTGCCTTGACCGGCTTGGCCATGATAGTTTCTCCTTATTGCGAATAGCTCAGATTGAAGCTTCTGTCTATTCTCCTACTTTTAGTAGTGCGTAACTTGATAATTTTACTACAGATTACCTCTGTTGTCTAGTGATGCATCAAGTATAATGAAATGAAGTAATGCTATTTTTCTCTGCTGAATGCATATTTTATGGCAGTATAACCAATGCCTACGGCCGCAACTGTACCCGTACCAGCCAAAACATTATGATTGGTAGCTACTTCTTGTGCTATTAAACCCAATGTAGTTGCTCCTGCAGAAACGGTGATTGCTTCAACGATTTGACCTACGCCTTTGTCATCTCGTTCTTGATTGATGTTCATGATTTGCCTAGACTCTTTTTACCTGCAGACTATCAAGCTCTACTGGTGTTTCGCGACCGAACATGTTCACTAGAACTTTTAGTTTGCCTTTGGCTATATCAATCTCGCTAATTGTTCCATCAAAGCCCTTGAACGGTCCATCGATGATATTGACCACTTCTCCAACGTTGTAATCGATTTTGTGCTTAGGTTCTTCACGACCCATGCGTTTCATGATCTTTTCCATTTCTTCATCACTGACGGGTGTTGGATCTGCACCGGAACCTACAAAGCCGGTGACAGAAGGAGTGTTGCGCACTATATACCAAGCTTCTTCATCCATTTTTAGCTGTACCATGACGTAGCCTTGGAATATTTTCTTTTCTACAACTTTGCGTTTGCCGTTTTTGACCTCGATCATTTTTTCTTTAGGCACCAGGACCTGAAGAATCTTTAGGGTCATATCTAGGCTTTCAGCTCGTTGACGAATACTCTCCGCAACTTTTTCTTCGTAACCGCTATAGGTATGGATAGCATACCATTGAGCTTTTGAATCATATTTTTTTGACATTTATCTACCCTTTCTCGATCAGTTTAAGTAAGTAATTGTTTGAAAATCTTATCTAGTCCATAGTCCAGAACTGCAACGACAAGTGAAATGGCAGTTGCAAAGACGAACACAGCAATAGTTAATTTGATGGTTTCGCTTCTTGATGGCCACTTAACCTCTCGAAGTTCCCGCCAGCTGTTTCTGAAGTAGCCAATACCCAATATTTTGTATAATAAACGTCCTGTAAATTTCATTGGACGTGTTTTGAAGGGTCGAAGTACAAACCGAAATGGACGCAGTATGCGAGCTGCGAAGCCGAAAACGAATGAAAAAGGCACGCTCAATTTACTTGCGGCTTTTTTAATCTGACGTTTCTTTGGCTGTTTATTGCCTGCTTTTGCCTGTTTTTCACGAATTGTCTCTGTTTTCTTAATTGTACGGCGTTTTGATTGTTTATCTGTTGCCATTATTTTCCCCTTACTCCAGGACTTCAAAATTACAAAACTACCATGAATGGTAGTTCCGAATAAGTCAATACTATCACAGTGTTACATAATATGAAAGAAGATATTCACATGGTATAGTCATAACAATGATTGTGCTATTGGCTATCCTAAGCGTAGCAGCCGAGTGGCTAATATATATACCTGGATTTTGGGCGCAACGTGTCTGGTATGTTGGTATGCCTGTGGTGCTTGTTTCTTTCAGTAGTACTGCATTATTGATGAATGATCTAAGTCCGGCTACTGTAATATGTGCAGGGATTGCTTTGTTTAGACTTGTGAATTTGTTTCGCATAGCTTATGCAAGAATGCACGAAAACTACCTTTTGCAGAAAACACGACGCACAGGCTTTATCCTCGGGTCAGTGTATTTAATTGCTTTGTTCATAGTTCAGAATTTTGCTTTTTCCATCCAGGGCGTAGCCAAATGGTTGCCGTGGCTCCAAGTCTTGGCAGCGGCAGCTATGTTATTCTTTGTGGTGGAAAATTTACTTAAGTCTAGATTCGTGAAATCTACTGAAGGTATACCCGACGCCGATTTACCAACGGTAACTGTTGCCATACCTGCGCGCAACGAAACACCAGAGCTACAACAATGTCTGCAATCGATTATTGATAACGACTATCCCAAACTTGAAATATTAGTGTTGGATGATTGCTCTCACGATAGAACACCAGAGATCATACGCTCCTTTGCGCACGATGGCGTTAGGTTTGTTAAAGGAGTTGAACCACAGGAACACTGGCTTGCAAGAAACCAAGCATATGAAAAGCTTTTGCAAGAATCAACCGGTGAATTTGTTATGTTTTGTGGGGTAGATACAAGATTAGACAAAACTAGCATTCGTACATTGGTTTTGAGTTTAGTAGAAGGCAACTTTGAGATGGTAAGTGTTTGGCCAATACGCAATAACCCGCAAAGAACGGTTTTGCTATTGTTTCAAGTATTGCGCGCCTGGTGGGAGTTTGGGCTACCACGGAGTCGTTTTGGCAGGCAGCCTGTTTCCAGCGCTTGCTGGATAGTAAACCGCGAAACATTGATGAGACTCGGTGGGTTCAAATCTGTAAGGCACACTATACTGTTGGAAGCCTATTTTGCGCGTGAACTAGCAAAAGCCGGCAAGTATTCATTTCTTCGTGCGAATCATAAACTCGGTATTTCCGAAGCGAAGAATGCGAATTCGATATTTGAGTCTGCCATTCGAACAAGATATCCTCAGCTACGGAGGCGCCTTGAAATGTCAGTCATCGTCGCCTTCTTGGAATTTGTTTTTTTCATTTTACCGTTTATCGTCCTGGCCGCTACCTTGATGCATGAACAAAGACCAGTCCCGATTATTCCATCCATGGTTACGATTGTACTGTTGCTAATTACCCATGCATTAATTCATGCAACCACTAGCAAAATTAGCATCAAGACGATCATAATGCTGTTGAGTTTACCTATATCCGCACTGATAGACATCGGCATAATATTCATATCTACGTACAAATTCGAGTTCTCGACTATTGAGTGGAAAGGCAGAAATATATGTATTCCTGTTATGCATGTTGTTCCGACATTGCCACGAATATCCGATAAATAATTCGCAATTAGCTTCCAATATTTGGAACAAATATTGTAAAGGTTGAGCCTTTGTCGAGCTCGCTCTCGACATTTATTTCAGCGTGCAGAAGTCTAGCCAGTTTCATGGTCACATATAGGCCAAGTCCTGTACCGTTGGTTTCCCGGGTTTGGAAATTTTCAGCCCGAAAAAATTTATCAAAGACTTTTTCTTTGTCGGTTTTGCTAATGCCTACACCAGTGTCAGATACAAAAAATTCAACTCCTGACTTTCTGGTCTTGGCTCCTATGGTAACATGGCCTTTGGTAGTGTACTTTATGGCATTTGTAATGAAATTTTGCAGGACTTCTCGTACATATAGTTTACATGATGTCAGTAATTCTAATGATTCGTCTATATCAGTTTTTAGGCTTAGATTTTTGGCTTCAGCCTGTGGAAGATAGGCTTTGGACAACTCCATTATCAGGTCATGAACATTTATTGATTCAATTTCTAATGTCAATGTTCCGCGCTCGGCTCTAGAGAGCATTGCCAGATCATTGATCATCGCAGATAAGAAATTTAGTTGTGAATGCGCTTCTTTGAGGGCTTCCTCTACTGGAATGTTTTTAATCTTTGATTGATCGAAGATGAATCGAGCATTGCTGAGGTTACCTTCAGCTATAGCGATTGGTGTGCGTAATTCGTGACTAACGACACTTATAAACTCATCCCGCTCCTCCTCCAATGATTTTTCTCTGGTGATATCGCGAAGTAGTAAAACATACCCCTTTTGACCGTGTTGTCCGTAGCCAAGCCTTACAGGAGCTATAGATACGTATAGGTTGATACTCTCGTTATCAGGATAGATGAGCTTCCACTCGCGCGAAGCTTGTGAGGTTTTGGTCTGGCAAATGATCTCCCTGAGATTCAATATCTGACCGTTGTTATCCACCAGGTGCAGTACCTTGGCAATGTCCCTACCCTTCAGACTAGAATTGATGTCCAGAATGTTTAGTGCTGCGCCATTGCTTATCACTACCTTCAGGTTCTCATCAATAGCGATGACACCATCACCCATGCTGTTTATCAGGCTATTGAGTCGTTCTCGTTCAAGTTGGACAGTTTTGGCCGTAGCAACAAATGGCAGAGGTGTACGTTTGCTCATGCACGATATTATACTTGTGCTTTTCTATTCTGTCAGCAAAAATGGTTTGTGCGACTTGATTTCTCTTCTAACTGACTTCAGATTTGGCACATATTTGCTCAGCTCAGTCCAGAATGGGTTGCCATGCGCCATGATGCGTGTATGGACCAACTCATGCAGCAATACATAGTCGATTAAATGCCAAGGTAGCTGCACTAGAAAACTATTCAAAACGATCTCTTTGTCCGAAGAGCAACTTCCCCACCGGCTCTTCAATTGTTTAATTCGAACGTTTTTATAACTAAACCCATGATCTGTCGCCAGAGAACGAAGACGAACTGGCAAAATCTTCTCACTTTGCTGTTTGAGGGCGCGAAGGCTAGCTTTGTGTGCAGCGGACTGAACAGCTTTGTCGGAAAAAGTCTGGTGTGCCGGATAGAGCACTCGAATTTGGCCTTTAGAAGTAATACGTGTTCTGATGTTTAGAGCATGATTGTCTGTAACAAACTCCAGTCTATGAGTCTTGCCAATTAAGTCGCCATTGGATAGGATTCGTTGTTCTAGTAGTTGGCCTAATATCCACGCGCGTTTATTTCGAGCAAATTCTGCACCAGCAGAATAAGGAACCCAAAATGGCATGCTAATACGAATTAGTCCATCTGGACTCACACTAAGTTTCAAGCTGTGCACGCCTCTTCTTTTGTGTAACTTAACTACACCAAGCCCTTGGACATCTACAGTTTTGTGTGCCATTTCATTTGCCTAACGAATGACAATATTGCGTCTAGAATTGTCCACACGACCACCCATCGGATTTGGAACTAGATTTACAAGACCAGGTTTTGCCAAGTTGTTGCTTGCAACGTCTGGCGTGATAAGCCCAAGGTCAAAAAGTCGCTTCACGATAGCACTCCTCTGAGTCTGATATGAATGTTTACCACTGATAACCATGAACTCTTCTGTAGGTGTGGGGTTTTGCATAGTTGCGAGTAAACTATCAAAGGTTGTTCTGTCTAATTGTGGGGTGTATTTATCATCTGAGCGTCGTCGATCTCTCTTAATGCTACGAGTGAATGAACTTTCGGCGTCAATTTGAATCCACGTCAGAAGTGAAATGGCTTTCACTTTTCGGGCAAGGTCACGAAGTGCGCGCCTTTGTCCAATTCTAGCTGCATTTGTATCGTAGACAACGCTCATACCAGCATTCAGGAACTCCTCGGCCATATATTCCATCAGATGACTAACTACTTCGTTTTCTTGTTTATCATACCTTGGTTTTTCAAATAGCTCGTGTCTAATACGGTCGCCCTGAACATGTGCAGCGTTAAGGTCTTCACAGAGCTGTCTGGCTATAAACGTCTTACCGGAGCCTGGAAACCCATACAGCATAATTAGCGTTGGTTTGTTCAAAGTGAGTTTGCTCATACGTATGTCTAAATTATAACAATTTATAAATATTTTCAAACACTTGAAACAAGATGGCCCATATGGTTCCGACATAAACAAAATGGAAATCTTACAACACGCCCAATAACAGATACGCTATATATGGAGTCGTGGTCTGGGTGTTGACACAATATAGCATAAACGATATCTTGGTCTTTGTGTTTTTGCAAAGTTTTGCAAGTAACACCACAAAACCCGATTATCCAAAGTTTAGAAATATTAATTAATGTGAGGGTAATCCACGGGGTTCAACCAAGTATAGTATGTCTACTACAATCAAGAGTTAATATTCAGCCGATATCTCGCAGGTCATTCAACGTAGCTGGCGCTAACGAATTGAAGACTCGCACAGGTGGACACTGAATATTTTAATTGTGTGAAGATGTAGCTTGGTTATGGTTATCTAAGGGAGGAACTATATATGCGATTAGTCGCTATGACAGCGGCTGTATTTGTTGCACTTTTGGTTTTTGCAACAAACAGTCCATCGGCATCGGCCGAGAAATCACAAACAGATAAACCAAAAGAACAACAAAAGGCCAAAATCGTAACCGTAAAGCCTGGTGACTCTTTGAGCAAGATTGCTAAAGAGAACGACACAACTTATCAGCGGATATATAATGCAAACGAGAAAATCAAGTTTCCAGACTTGATCTATCCGAACGATAAACTTCGCATTCCTAAGGCTGACGAAAAGTTGAAAGAGCGAATTATTCCTGCAAGTTCGATCAACCAGACCAGTAGTCGGTCGTATTCAACAACTAAATATGTATCAAATGGTAATCAACAAGGCCACTCCTTGCAGTATGTGCCTCCTGTCAGCGAGGCGTCTAGTGATGTTTGGGATCGTTTGGCAGCGTGTGAGGCTGGTGGCAACTGGGCTATCAATACCGGAAATGGTTATTATGGTGGACTACAGTTCACCTTGTCTAGCTGGCAAGCTGTGGGTGGCCAGGGATATCCGCATCAAGCAAGTAAGGCTGAGCAAATAACACGTGGGAAATTGCTACAAGCCCGTCAGGGCTGGGGAGCTTGGCCAGCGTGTACTGCAAAACTTGGCATAAGATAAACTAGCGTCAGTTTCGGATATATGGACTAATCACTTCAAGATCATGTGGTTCAGTTAGGGGCAAGGCTACACAAGAAAATAATGTAGAGACTCCGTAGGTCACTCCTTCGGAGTTCTCTAATTCGTAAGTATCAAAGACGAGCGAAGGTATTAGCCCAAGCTTGCCCAAGGAACTTTGTGGGTATGCGATCGAATCGAGGGTGGGGTTGATACCAATAAAGCTAGGATAGTCGGTGATTGACACACTTCTCATATCGCCACGTGCAGATAAGCCACCTACGACAGACAAGGAGGATCCTTGATAAATATAACTCCCCAATATTCTACCTAGTTCTTGGTCTATGGGCTTTTTTAGGCTTTCATCCAATGTAGATGTTAGTATGGTCGCACCTAGATACTTAGATATTTCATGATAATCTATGCATAGTTTTGTCAGAGTATCAGTATTGATTTTCATAACTTCGCAATCTGTGTGTTTATAAAATCAGTATTTTCACGTTGCCTTCTAGTAAAATGATGCATAAAATATTCTAAAACCAGCGAAGCGAAAGGGTCCTTGGCAACGTCAAAGTTTGGAGCTGGCGATCCTCAATTGACAAGATCATGCCTGAAGAATCAGAGGCAATAATTGCAGCCTGCATGATGAAGCCAGTAAATGACTCTCCCTGTTCAGGAATATATCCAATATATGCACAGTGCAAAGTTAAATCTGTATTTTCGGCGAATGGAACATGTCGTTCAATGTAATTTGCTCTCGTATCCTGCTGGTAAGGAGTCCGGTGATCATCACTGAGTACATTCCACCAAGCATGAACGAGTCTGCTTGTATCATCCGGAGCTGATTGGGTGAGGTCTGTAATATATGAATCAACTGCCACCAGATCAATATTATGAGTAGCGAGTTCTAATATTTCTGACATGCATAAGTTATGCCATACCTGTTCCAAAAATACAATGGTTGGCAGTATATTATACTGTACATACACCTGCTAAAAGTTGAGATTTATGATATGATATAACCTGTAAATTCATTTTACAGGCAAAGGGGCGTAGCTCAGTTGGTTAGAGCGTCGGTCTCCAAAACCGAAGGCCGCGGGTTCGAATCCCTCCGCCCCTGCCATACAGAACGAGAAGCAAATATTATTCTTTTGCTGTTAGTTTACCCTGAAACTTGGGTATTTTTATAGTTTCAGTTAACGTTATTTGCCATATTCTAAATATTCTTTGACTGAGCATTATAAGTACTATTGCTTGTGTTAGTTTGGTGTATTTAACAGATACGATTCCATCCTGAATGGGATGTTATGGTAAGATGAGCAATACTTTTTGTGAAACGGTCTAATATGCCATAGAAATCATATGGTCGAACACTTGAAATATCATCAAGCTAGTTTTCCGAAGATTTTTTAGATATTTACATTATTGCAGAGCAAAAGTCTTGATGCGTTGCTCTACCTGAGTTTACATAGGCGATTCGAGAGTAACTATAGCAATTAATCAATTATGTTTGTTGGACGGCATGACATTTTAAATTCGAAAAATGCTAATTGTTAATAGTTACTATCTTTGTGTCATGCTCACGCTACATATAGGGCCCAGGCATGTAACTTTATTGTTTATTTTTGTTGGAGAGGAAAGTCCAGCACTATTCTTTGCATATATTTCGTAATTGTAGTCAACTCCAGCACGGATTTCAACATCCGTAAATTCACTTGCAACAACTTTATCGAGGAAGTCACCGTCACTACGTATGACGTAAGAAGTAGCTGCTTGAACAGGCACCCACTTTATCTTCATGGTACATTTTGTTTTTAATGAGCATTGACCTTTCCACCATTGGTATCCTAATGATACATCCGAAATTACTGGCGCGGCTGGCTTGCTTGTATTTGAAGGAGGTTGCTTAGCGACGGTCACTTTTACGATATTAGAATCTGTGACTGCACCCGAGTTATCGGTAGCTTTTGCCATGAAGCTATACGTTCCTTCCGAAACATTTTTTATACCAAACGTGAACGGTACTTTTGATACAGACCCAATACTTGTCCCGTTTTTGAAGAACTCCACTTTAGCAACAGTGCCATCCGGGTCATTTGCCTGAGCCGACAACGTAATGGTAGCTGGCGCTGTTAAGCTGGTATCGGGCCCTGACAAGTTTATTACAGGTGCTTTATTTGATGGTTGAGTTGTTCCTTGTCCGACTGTTACAACCTGGTTCGATGATGTTCCGACACCTCCTTCGGATGTAACTGCTTTTGCCGTGAAGGTATAGGTGCCTGCTTGGAAATTTTTTGCTGTAAATACACAATTTGTTGTGGCTGAGCATGACGCTATAACGCTATTATTTTGAGATATATCAATAGTCGATGGTAGATTGCTAGTTGCGGTTAGCGTGAACGTCGCTGGAGCATTTGTGTTGGTGTTAGATGACTTCAAAGAAACGATAGGTTTAACAGGTGTAACTGGACCGCCGCCTCCACTACTTCCGTCACGTGGTGCAAATTGCGGGCAGTCAGTTCGGCCTCCATTCAGCGGCAAGCCTGTTACGTAAAATGCTGTGTTGAAACGATTTTTTATCGAATCATTGCAGATAGAGTCGGTTTTTGCTTTAGTTAGATAGCTTGTAGTGCTTGAGTCTTTATCCTTAGCCTTCCAGCCACTTCCACCGCCTCCATTATCGCCTTTAGGGTATTCCGCTATCCAAACTGCTTTGTTGCGTTTAACGAATTCTTGTAGACCAGGATGATCTTTTCCGTCTGCGCCAGGACCTTCATTCGATATTAAGGTGCACTCATTATATTCGTAGCACTGTTCATTCAAGGTCCAATCAAAGGTATCAGCCAAGTCATGGGCTTGCTCTAGATCCCCTTTCAGACCAATACTTAGTCCCGCTTCATGGGCCCATCCAGCCAGGGCTTTATTATACTTTATTTGGTCAGCGTAGGTGATCGGGAAACCGGGGTTATTACTCCAATTAGTGATCTCGTCGGGTTCAATACTATCAAAACCTTTATCCTTACACATCTGGATTCTAGCGCGCATTATTGGTTCTAATACTGATATCTGACGAATATCTAGCCAGTATGATCCATCCCACCCTTCATCTTTGGCACCAATCACGCTTTTAGGGAATTTGTTCGCATCGGTACGATAATCCTCGTATACCCCTGCATCAAAGTAGCAGATGACCTTTTTGCCACGAGCATGTAATAGGTCTACTACTTCTTTCGATGTAGTTTCACCATCAATGTCATAGACATCAGCTTCGGGTATCGGGTTGCCTTTAAGATCTTTTAACTGAAGTGTTTGAATATTATCAGTTGTTAGGCCTTCTTCTAGAATCCAGGCAAGCCTTAGGGGTTTATCAGCTGTCGGAGTCCACATGGCGGGAGAAGCATTAACGCGCATCAGTATTAAGCCACCTATCATGGCGAACAGGGCAACGAATAGTAGATGTTTTCTCCTTTCAGGAGTGAAACTACTATTGTTTATTGATAATACTCTGTTATTATGTTTTTTACCGGTGGGACGTCCTGTGGTGTTTTTCATTTTTTTTCCTTTTGTATCGATATATTAACTCTATTTTACTATATGCTACATGTCAAGACTCTGTCTCCGGAGTTTTATGATGGCAATAATACGATCATACAATTATGCAACTTGTCTCATCTTAGCCGTCTGAACAATATGTTGGACATATTGTATGAATCTCTGTTTAATTACTGAAATCACCTGAAGGGCGTAGCTCAGTTGGTTAGAGCGTCGGTCTCCAAAACCGAAGGCCGCGGGTTCGAATCCCTCCGCCCCTGCCAAATGGATATTTTTGCTAGAATTCTACTATCTAGCTTTTTATTGGGATCTTAGGCGTCGCTGTCTCTTATGGCGGTGACTGGGCTGATTCTGGAAGCACGCCATGCCGGGATCGTCGAAATTAGCAATGTAATGCCGGCGAGTAGTCCA
Organism: Candidatus Saccharimonadota bacterium; assembly: GCA_020428105.1. GTDB lineage: Bacteria > Patescibacteriota > Saccharimonadia > Saccharimonadales > JAGQNK01 > JAGQNK01. The sequence goes on along the minus strand of JAGQNK010000022.1, from coordinate 4,319 downwards.
AGCCGCGAGAACAACAGTCGCCAATCTGGCCGTACTAGGTTTGCTGCGTCTAGCGCCGGCACCTCACCGCCCATAAGCGACACGATCAGGCTGCCTACGAAACCTTGGTTGGCGTACGGATTGAAGCCGCTCGTTGCACTGCTAATTTGCTGAGCTATTTCGCTTGCCAACCACACCGAAGTACCCAGACCAATCAATGCACCAATACCAACACCTATGACTAGCAACACTGATGATCTAGTAAGTACCAGCTTGGTGATGTCAGTTCTAGTGGCGCCAATTGCCCGCCAGACGCCAATTTCTCGCCTGGAATCGGCAACAAAGCGGCTGACAGTCGTCATCAGGATAAGTGCCACGATTGCTCCCAGGATGATGGTTAGCCACGTGACAAAGGTATTCGCACCGGAACGGATGGAGCGAATCATCGCTAATGGGCTATTGTCAAATACTTCCAGGTTGTTTGTTTTTAGATAGGCCAGATAAGCCTCCCTATCGTCGGCGGAATGAAGTTTTACAATTGCAGAAGTAGCAACAAAACTGTCTTTGTCGATATCTTGCTTAGCAGCTTCACTATACTCAGTTTCGCCTCGCGCGTTCTTGGATGTGGCCACTAGCAGTGCCGGTACGCCGATATTCTGTAGTTGTATTTCCCAAGTACTGATCTCTGGGCTTTCTTTTGTCCAGGTTGACGGACCCCCACTCAAGAAAGGCTGAACAGATAACTTACCTTGCTTGACAGAGATCTTATTTGCCTCTTTTGACAGAAATTCTTTGTCGAGTGGCTTGGTGGTTCTGGCCCCGAGCTGTTTTTGGTATAGGCTGTTCCAAATGGCGATGACGGCATTATTTGGAATGTAGCCGCCGGCGTTTGGGTCTTCGCCGTTTGTCAAGCCGATGACCACAAACTGTAAACTAGTTGGTTTGCGCAGCTCTTCTACGCGCCAGTAGGGTGAGTAGATCTCGTTTACGCGTTTGTCGAGAATCGTTTGGTCGTTTGTAGTGAGTTTGATGATCTTGGACTTTGGAGGCGCAAAGCCGGACGTTTGCTGCTGTTCTTCAAATGCCTCTGGGTAGGCTGGAAACTTACCAAATTCCATGGTGAATGTTTGTCCAACTACCGTTTCTGGTTTACGAAGCTCGGTATAGGCGAGCTTGCTGGCTGTGTCTTTCTCGTTTGAGTAGTCTAATTCCATGGTTGTTTTGTTGCCAAAATTGTAGGACTGAACGCTAACCGACCGAGGGTTGAGGATTATTGGTATTGGTTCGCCTGCTCGGTATTCGAACGGCTTACCAGAATAGAGTTTGGAAAATTCGGCGCTCATGCCTTTTAGTCCCAGGCTCGGATTCTTAACATTGCCTATGTTGTCGGCCTGTCCACTGATTGCTCCAAACTGTTCGTAAACTTCCTTAATTAGTGGTGAGTTCACGGCGGTCTTAAAGGCGGCTTCATTAAACTCAAACTCCGGCATACCACTGGAGCCCATTGCTGCACCAATTCCTGGCTGGTTGAACAAATATTCGTCTAGAGCAACAATCTCTTGCCGTGTCTCTACCTTTTTTAGTACCTGCTCGTCGAGTTCATTCACTAGGCCATTCGGGATGGTTGACCCGACGAACATAATGGCAATCAGAATGACCGCCGGGATAAGTGACAATATGGTTCTGATCAACCGCTTGCGCATGCTGAACAAACTGACCTTTACAGAAAAGCCAAGTGGCATACTCATGCTTGCATCTCCTCTAGAACTGGCGCGGTTTCCTGTGTGTTGATATTGGCAGGCTGCAGACTGCCGTTTTCTATGTGTATGACCCGTTGGAAGGCATTAGCTACCTTTTCGTCGTGCGTCACTACAATAACTGTCGTTCCATCAACCCGTAGCTTCTGGAATAACTCAACAATCGAGTCGGCATTTTTCCGGTCTAGGTTGCCAGTTGGTTCGTCGGCAAGCAGGATTTTGGGGTTATTGGCCATGGCCCTGGCAATTGCTACGCGTTGCATTTCCCCGCCGGATAGCTCCGATGGTGCGTGTTTGGTCTTGGCCGCAAGCCCTACATTTTCTAGCAATTCACTAGCTGCGGCACGGGCAGGTTTTGCTTTCATACCATTGAGTCGCATCGGTAGTGCTACATTGTCCAAGGCAGACAGAAATGGCTGCAAGTAAAATTGTTGAAACACAAAACCAATGGTGTTTTTGCGGAACTTTGAACGCTCGGCATCAGACAGTTTCTGGGGGGATTTGCCGTCAATCTGAATATCGCCAGAAGTTGGCTTGTCCAGGCTGCCCAGTAGCTGTAACAGCGTTGATTTGCCAGAGCCGCTTGGCCCCATGATAGCCACGGACTCCCCTTCGGCTATCGTCAAGCTAACATTTTTGAGAGCTTTGACGGGCTGGTCGCCCTTTTTGTAAGTTTTGACCACATCGTGCAAGGTGACTATTTCACTCATAAAATTAATTCTAACATGTAAAACCATTAGTGCGATACATGATGCATGATTGAATATATAAATCTGAATTAGCAGATTTGATTATTTCTTAACTTCGTTGCGACCGAGACTTTTCTTTGTCTCGACGTATAGAACATGTTTGCGCAGTACTGGGTCATACTTGCGGAGCTCCAGCTTGTCTGGAGTGTTCATTGTGTTCTTGCGAGTGTAGTAGTGTCGGCCACCGCTTTCTTCTGAAACGAGACCGATTACTTTGCGCTTGTCACCTTTTTTTGCCATATTATCCTACCTTTTATTGTGCAATTATCAATAGCCTAACAGATTAGTCACGAATTTTCAACATCGTCGAACGTATTTTTTATGCTAAAACCTATTTTAACAGAGACCTGCAGACAAAAACAGACGTGAAGCGCAAGAATAAAGATATTCCGTGAAATCAACTTCACAATCCGTACGCGTAAAATGCGAACATCCCCGTACAGAAACCCATGCGTGACTTTTGAAATTCCCCCGCAGTGATTATTCTGATACAGATACTGTATACTAAAATTATCATGAATAAGAGCCCACAAAGTATGTTAAGGGTTGAAATATTTAAAAAGAAGTTACAAGTTTATATTTTTGTCATACCTTGGATAGTTGTTGGTTCAGTGTTACTTATAGTTACAAAAGCAGCTACAACATCAGTAGGGCTAGAGGTAGAATCAGGTGTCCTTACGGGCGACGCAAAGATAGTCAATGACTCAAATGCTTCGAACGGCAAGGCAGTTGTATTTGGAGATACAAAAAACAGCTTACCGGCTCAATGTAAAAGTGGTGGAACATATTTGTGGGAAAACTTAGAATCGTGTGGATGGGTGGGAACAAAGAATACAGGTGTTGATACTACAAAATGTCCCAATGGACTGACAAAGCTAGGGGCAAAATCAACTGACTATATTGACATTAGGACTGCAAACACAGTTATTGAATGTAAAAATGTAATCGGTGGGCTAAGAGTTTACGCACAGAACGTAACAATAAAAAATAGCAAAGTTACCTATAATGCTGGTGGTGGTTTGGGCGTCGGTGGAACAGGAGTTATTAAAATATTTGACGATGCAAGTGCAACTATAGACCAAGTAGAACTTGACGGCCTGAACGGTACCCATGCTTGTGTGTTTAATCTAGGGGTTAAAGGGATATCTCTCCCTTACAGTATGGTAGTAAGAAAAGTTAACTGCCATAACACCAATGACGGAATATTTAATTGGTTTTCTGGCCCGGGTAGTAGATATCCTAGTAAGTATCCAAATACAGCCAGTGATTTCATAATAGAAAACAGTTTTTTTCACGACTTTACTGAGGGAGCTGCGAATGGGCATATTGATGGTTTTCAGACCGAGGGGACATCAAATGGAGTCATAAAAGGCAATACATTTAAAATTACTAAAAGATTGAACGACGTCCATGTTGAAGGCGGTACCCTAAACAGTGCAATGGCGATTTGGAATAATTCAAATAGCGTTACAAATTATAAGGTAAGTAATAATTTAATTGCTGGGGGTGGGTTTGCGGTTTATGTTTACGATAGGAATCCTTCAGTTAGTAACCCTACGAGTGGCGGCCAGGGTGTTGGTGGGTTTAGCGTAACAGATGTACAGATGAACGATAACTCTTTTAGTAACTACTTCAATAATTGTATTGGCAAGTATGGGGCATGGTTTTTCAGATCCGAATGGTCTCCATATTATGGTGGTCCTACAGATGGCTGGCATCGAAAAGGAAATACGGTCATTGAAACAGGAGAGAATCTTGATAGTGGTAATCCGCATAAGCCTGACGGTTCTTTATGTATCTAAAAATCTAGGTACAAGACCAGTTAAAACCTAGT
>JAGQNK010000021.1:12222-14238 GCA_020428105.1 Candidatus Saccharimonadota bacterium | reverse complement strand
CTGTAAAAATATCGGCAGCTTTACCATCAGTAAACTGGTCAATGGCCTGTAGTGCACTAGTTGTAGATGCCATTAGTTGCTGTTCTTCTTCTGGTGAATAGCCGGGTATAACCTCTACTAGAATCCTGCACTCTCCACCACTAGACATACACATCAGAGCCTCGCCATCTTCATGGTGAACTTCAGAAAAATGTTCGGGGTGTTCGGGTCTGTTTAACGCTTCGGCCATATAGGACAATTGTAACAGGCTTTAATCTGCTTCGGACTACACGGAGCACGGGCGGCTCGGGCCGCCTCCGCCGTTTATAGCAGGCGAACCAAACAGAAACACTCATTTTCAAGTCAAAATTTGGTGGGAGAATCTCTAAAGATAAATCAAAGTGTGTTTTCTGGTAGGGCGAGCTCAAGCGGCGAGGCTGAACTTTAGACATTTTGATCGAAATTGATTCGAGTTTCGATGTACATGGGCGCTATTTAGATAACAAGCTCGGATCCTTGTCCCAAATAGGAGTTCATATTTCGGAAACTAAGTTACTCCCGACAGTCAACATATTTTAGTATGGTATTTGACTAAATTAACTTAGCATATACAATGAAAGTAATGCTTAAAACAGGGAACTCTCGAGAATGAAAAAGCTCAAATTGCTTGGCGAACGCATGAGTAAACTATTTTTTCACAAAATAACATTGACTATTATAGTCCCAATATTTGCTATATCTGGATTGATACTCGCTGGAATTTCTATGGCCAGCTCACCTAGTACTAGCGTTGTCCAGAACCAAGGAGCAGGGATTTGTGGCGCAAGAGTATCGCCCTACAATTATCAGGTACCGTTTGGAAACGCCCCTTGGAATGTTCCAGTCTGCGGTCTCGAAAAGCACCCGAGGAGCGATGACTACTCAAACCGTATGTTTACTCACGGCACATATAACGATGGCACACCTGCAACTGCAAACAACATTGGTAAGTTCACAGTTGGGTTTGGATTTGAGCCTGCGGAGAAGAACTGGACTAGGGCAGTGTACTATGCGAGTGACGCTACAACTACCAAAAAAGTACAAACATGCGCAAACAATTGTTTAATGTCCAACTTCGACGACGGAGCGAACATATATAGTCCCAAGGCATGGCTTCCAGACAGAGAGTTCCCTTGGAACCCAAAATGGGAAGTTGCCGCGGCCGGCGATAATGAGCTGATCATAATCGATGAAGCAAAAGGTCTTCTGTATAGCTTTACTTCTGTAAAGACCGGGGTAACAGCATTTACGCAGTGTTTCCCATGGGATCAAAACCGACTGTGTGCATCCAGCGCACATATCTTGAGAGACCACAATGGTAAAGTTGCAGACTACCGGACATTTGAAGGCAGCGACGGAAGCAGGGGAGGTGGTATCAATTACTTTGCGACTTTGCTTACACCCGAGGAGGTCAAGGCCGGCGAAATACGACACGCGCTGGGCATGGCGATCTTCAATCCAACTTTTGGGCCAGAATGCACCAAACAGGAGCTCAATGCCAACAATGCAAACACTATCGATGTAACTTGTGGTACTACAGTTGCACCAGCTGCAAAATTCGAGAACGCACATCTTAGGAGCATTGGCGATCGTTTTCCAAACCTTAAAAACCTTCCAATAGACAAGACTATGACATTATCAAAGACTGTTCCCGAAGGTATGCGCTTTGCGCTTGATATAGACGATTCATACATAACAAATTGGATCAACTCTAGGCCCGACCTGAAATCCAATCCCCAAAAAGCAAAAACCGCACGCATCATCGCCACTGCACTTAGAGACTACGGATGGATGCCGCTAGACACTTCTGGAAATTCTGCAGGCATACAAACTGCAGGTGGAATGAGTGAAAAAAATCGCAAATTATGGAACGAGCTAGGTATAACAAGTGAAAAAGACGACAACATATTACAGGGCCTAATCACCAAGGACAATATTTATGCCATCGAACCACCAGTAAACAATTGCATAGATGGCTCAAAGTCTGAATATTTCTGT
>JAGQNK010000021.1:0-12057 GCA_020428105.1 Candidatus Saccharimonadota bacterium | reverse complement strand
GACCACGCCTTCAACGCCGGTAGTTAGCCCTACTAACACTCAATTCCCTAGTGTAATACCTGTCGCGATTGACTGGAATCCACAACTCTTTGAATTCCATCAAGCAGCAAGCATTTCATGGAGTCAAAGCGATTCACCAAACGGCATAGCAAAGTATGTTCTAAAGAAAAATGGAAAAACACTCTACGAGGGATCCGGGAGATTCTTCAAGGACTTCAAGATCGACGATGGAAACAGCTATGTATACGAAGTTACGGCAATTGATAAAAAGGGCAATATTTCAAAAACCAGTTCTTACAAGAAAACTCTGTCGTGTACCTGGTTCGGCTGGGTTTGCAACTTCAAGTAATATCATGTAGCAAATCTTGAAGTTAATGCTCTTATGCTATAAGATGGAAGTATATGAGGCAGATGGCCAAAACAGAAGTCTTTTTAAATATATTAAACTAAGGTATATTCTTGTAAGTCTGGTAGCTTTATCTGCTATTCAATATCCACGCCAGGTAAAAGCCGCTGAAGCAACTTTTACCGTCACGAATACAAATGATTCAGGATTAGGCTCTCTGCGACAAGCTATCACCGATGCCAACGCCAATGGCAATCCTACAGACATGGATGTCGTCGGATTTGATATACCAGGCACAGAGATCCATACCATTAATCTACAGTCTGATCTACCTCCAATAACTGAAAAACTTACCATTGATGGCTACACCCAAAATGGAGCACAAGCTAATAGTGCTACAAGTCCTAACCCAATTAATAGTATCATTAAGATTGAAATTGATGGCTCTACGGCTACAATAAATGAATCAGCACTCAAACTAGTAGCTGATGAATCTGTCGTTAAGGGACTTGCGGTTCTAAACAGCAGTGGGTTATCGAATGTATTCAGTAAGGCAAATGTTGTTCTTATCGGCGACAACACATCAGTACAAGGTTCTTTTATAGGGCTACGTGCTGATGGAACAACTGTGGGAGAGATAGACAAAAACAGCGTAAGTATTGATTGTCAAGGACTGAATGTCATAGTTGGCGGCAACAGTCCATCAGATAGAAATATTCTCTTCAACAAAAGCTCAATTGGTCAAAGCGCAGCGGTAATAATTGAAGCCGGTCATGCTTCGCTTTTCGGTAACTACATAGGTATGGCTAAGGATGGGGTTACCGACCTCACTACGTATACCCTTGACATGAATAGCTATAGCGGCCCATATAGCATAGGCATCAATATAATTAACAGTGGTACTGGTACTATTGGTGGAGCATCTACAGGACAGCGCAACCTCATATCAGGCAACTCTGTAGGTATTATCATAAGCTCTCCAGATAATATAGTCCAGAACAATATCGTTGGTCCTGACTATACCGGTAGAGTTCAGTCTACAATTACAAATGGCATAGGCATTACCTCAACAGTGGGAACCAATAGTATCATTGGTGGGACCGGCACTGGTGAAGGCAATCTAATAGCTGGTACGAGCGCATCTGGCGTAGAAATAATGGGCATAAGCATTCCAAATCTTGGCCTGGAATTAAACCCAGAAAAATTGCTATATTAGGTAATAGCATACGTGACATTTCTTCATACAATCTTGACGGAATAGGAACAACGAATCTCGGCATCGACAATTCAAAGTCTATTGACACTGACACAAACTTTGTACCCGAACAGTTTTTAGAACGAGGTCCAAACATCAATGATACAGGCGACGTAGATACAGGATCAAACAGCAAGATTAATTACCCCGTATTAAAATCAGCACAACAAATTGATAGTGAAATGTCCATCACCTATGATCTAGATGCCAGCGGAAGTCCGACCAATAGTTACAGAGTAGAATTCTACGCTAATGAAAAACGTAGTATTTTTGGCTACGGGCCAGGAGAAACATTCCTTGGAGCTGTATCTGTTTCACCGGGAAATAATCAAACCGCTACCATTGCAGTGTCCGGTGACTATGCCGGCAAAGCTCTGAGCGCCACAGCCACAGCAATAGATCCAACTACAACAAGTGGCTTTGGTTCAACCAGTGAATTCTCTCAAAATATAAGTATCGGCTCCCATGTTGATTTTGATGCTGATGGGGTAAGCGATTCTATTGAGAACGCAGGCCCCAACAATGGCGACGCCAACAACGATTCTTACCAGGATAGCACCCAACCAACGGTCACTAGCTTTAAAAATAGCGCAGGTATCTACTCCACATTGGTTATTGATGGGTGCTCAGACAGTAACTCAGTTTCTTCACTCGATGTCAATTCGATCAATCGCAAGGATAATGGTTACGCATACCCATTTGGCTTATCAGCGTTCACTCTAAATTGTAGTCGTGGAGATACTGCAGATGTACAAATATTCATTCATAGTTCAGCTGTGGCAAAAAACTTCATACCTAGAAAGTTCAATACATCAACTAGCGAGTATAGCGAGGTTCTTGGGGCGAATATTACTCAAGCTACAGTTGGCGACTCTACAGCGTTGAAGCTAAGCTACAGTGTCACCGACGGAGGAATGTATGACGATGATGGTACCGAAAATGGAATTATCGTCGATCCAATTGGACTTGCAACCGAGCAAGAGGCAACCACACCAGCAGGTCAGCTAGCGAATACCGGTATTGCAACGATAATCACTACTTTCCTAGCAGGTGGAATAATCGCAATCGTTATATATACATATCTGGACTACAGATCACATAAAAAACCTTTGGTGATAGCAGACAAAGAAACTGGAACTCAAGCCTCAAAAGGTTACACATATTGGCATCATCTGCGGATCGTAAGCATTCCGTTGGCTAAGTATAGGCTGAGTATTGCGATCGAGAAGAAGCAAAACAGCAAAGCCAATATCTCAGCCTAGTAATTATCGTACTGAACAAATACATAAACCACTTTCATGATGTTATAATTGTTGTCATGATTATTGAAATGCTCCGATGGTGGTACGGTCCGGGGTGGATTCATTCGCTCAAAAGAATTTCGACACGAACCACAAGTGTTGCGCATGCTTTTTCAGCCACAACACTACTCGCAACCTTATTTTCTCCATGGAAAAGAATTCAATACAGCGGCAAATCGTTTGATGCCAAGATGCAAGCAATGATTGATAATCTTGTGTCACGCATGATTGGTTTCATCGTTAGAATCGGCGTCCTAATCGCTGCCTTAGTCATGATAGCCTCAAGTGCAATACTAGGACTTGCCATAGCCGTCATTTGGCCTTTGATACCAGTGTTGATTTTGGTGTGTCTGGTGAAAGGGATCATTGGATGAATGGCACCAACTTGGATCTTGATAGTCGCCGTGCCAAAAAAGCGCGCCTAGCTATGAAGTTCAAAAAAAGCTGGTTCATGATCTGGTCGTCTATTGGTGTTTTGACGCTAATAACCGCAACGTATCTCATACTCCTCGCACAAAATCAATTCGGCTACTTTATTCTCTCTGTTTCCTTATTATCGTTGATGTGGGTGGTGTGGTTCAGGACCGAACTCATGTCTCTAAAGCCAAAAACTCCCGGCAACAGCGTAGACGACCTTTTGGATGCTGATTTCTTGGCCAAACTCAATACACCGGTTACTCCCAGATCCGCTTGGCAAGCAATGACCGGACATTGGCAAGAGATATTTATCACGAACAGACTATTAATCGACCCAAAGCTTGTAGAAGAGTCATTGAGTGACAATGAAGCAGATATGGAACAAGTATGGCAACTAACACGCAAACTCCAGTCAGCCCATGACCCTAGCATGCTTACTGCCGGTACTGTAGCCACTGCCTTAATACTCTCATCGCCCCAACTAACAACATATTTTGCCCAACATTACATTCGCCCTGAAGACATTTTACAGATATACGATTGGCTATCTAGACTATTGCAATATCAGCAAATGCCAAAACCATATTTTGGTGGGATTGGTCGTGATTGGGCCTTTGGATTTACTCCAAATCTGGAGCGCTTCAGCACAAATATAAGTAATCAAGTAGAAAGTGGCGCGGGACACGCCCATTTTATGTCCAGGAGTAGTTCCATTGACGCGATGCTCAGCAGCCTAGGGCAGACCGGAAGCATAGCTATAGTAGGCAATACAGGCATAGGTAAAACATCTGCGGTCTACGCGCTTGCTGAGCGCCTCCTCCAAGACAAAACCATTAGTCACACGATCAAGGACCATCAAATCGTCGCCTTGAATGCTTCCGTGATATTATCTTCTGCCAAGCAAGATTTAGAAAGGGTTATGCTAACACTCTTTAGCGAAGCAATACAGTCTGGCAACATGGTCTTGTTTCTAGATGAAGCACAGCTATTTTTTCAGGAAGGCGTTGGGTCATTTGACTTGTCTCAGATATTGCTGCCGGTTATTCAAAACCGGCGTTTGCAGCTAATCTGCGCTTTTAGTTCTACTGACTGGCAACGCCTAAAGTCCACAAATCAAAGCCTTGCAGCAGCATTGACGCCAGTTGTTTTGCCCGAACCATCTAAAGATGACACGCTCAAGATTGTCGAAGATAGTGCACTAGAAATAGAGCATCGCACCAAAACCATAGTTACCTTTGAGGCCGTTCGCGAAGCATACCGTCTAAGTGATCAATACGTTCAAGATATTGCATTCCCCGGGAAGGCAATTAATCTTTTGGAACAATCTGCTTCATATGCAAACAACAATGTTATCACAGCCGAAAGCGTCCAGAAATCCATAGAGAGCACTCTTGGGGTTAAGGTTGGTGGAGTGCAAACCCAGGAAGCAGACACCTTGCTCAACCTAGAAGACCGTATTCACGAACGAATGGTGAACCAAACTCGTGCAGTTACTGTTATTGCCAACGCCCTAAGGCGTGCAAGGGCAGGCGTAGGCAATACCAAGCGACCAATCGGAAGCTTCCTGTTCCTTGGACCCACTGGCGTTGGTAAAACAGAGCTGGCCAAGTCTTTGGCTGCCACGTATTTTGGGAGTGAATCAAATATGATTCGTCTAGACATGAGTGAATATCAGCAAGCAGAAGACGTCAGCCGGATGTTAGCTAGTGGCCAAGAGTCAGAAAGCTTGTTATTGTCTATTCGAAAGCAGCCTTTTTCAGTAGTACTTTTAGATGAAATCGAAAAATCACACAGTGGCGTTTTAAACCTGCTGCTCCAATTATTGGATGAAGGTCAGTTAACCGACGTTAATGATCAGGTGGCATCATTTAGAAATGCAATCATTATTGTCACATCTAACGCCGGTGCCAATGATATCATCGATCGCATTAGCCAGAACCAATCACTGGATGATTTTGAGCGTCCGCTAATAGATAGACTCATAAGCCAAGGTGTGTTCAGACCCGAGCTAGTCAACCGCTTTGACGAAGTTGTTCTATTCAGGCCGCTCAACCAAGCAGAACTGGGACAAGTTGCGCTGTTGATGCTGGCTGAAGTCAATCGCAATCTTTCTAACCAAAACATTAGTATCGAGCTCACTCAGCCAGCCCTTGATAACTTAGTTCAACAGGGATACGATCCGCAATTTGGCTCACGACCAATGAGACGTGTCATCCAAAGAACAGTCGAGGATGCTGTCGCCAAACGCATACTTACCGGTCAAGCGGCGCCAGGATCAAAAATATTACTGGATTTACCAGACGTACAACCTGCACCTCAAGTCATGTCAGACCCTTCATCAAGCACTCCACAGCCTTAACATACATAATTATTAGTGTTATGCTTATTCTTATCATGGCAAAAACACAACAACTATCAAAAAAATCATTAAACTACAAGGACACCTTGCGGATTGCCAGGGTTCACTTCTTATACGGTTTGGCCTTCGCGGCATCGATCATCGTATATGATGCTTCTAAACTAATACCTCCAGATGCAGTACTTAGTCGCTGGAAGTATACCGTTTCATTTCTACTTATCTCTACGATTGTTTGGTATTTGGCAAGAGCCAGGAAGGACAATGCAAGCCTGCAAAAATTACTAATTGCATTATTGGTCTGTACGGATATCCTTTTTGCCTCTTTGTTAGTCTACGCCGACCGAGGAATGGCAAGCCCGGCCCTAGCACTGTACTTCGTGCCAATTTCTACAGTCGCAATACTACTCAGCCGTAGCGCATTGCTAGCAACCGCAGCATTATGTTCGATTGCTTACGCCTTTACTACCATGAAGTACTTTGTCGACTTTTTTAACGAAGGATACAAAGTCCAACTCTACAGCACTATTGGCTTATACTCTGCAATGTTTTTCGTTGTTGCGTTGCTGCTTAATGCCGTAGTACACAGAAAAACTGATTGATTCTTGTAGATTGCATATATGTCAAAAGGTCATGGTAGAAAACAGAAAAGTATCGTCAGAAAATACTGGAAATTCCAGTTTAGAAAAAAACGCTTCAGGCTAATACTGGACAAAGTACTATTCTTGCGTTTTTTGAAAAACATCCATGGGCGTTTTTGGGGACTGACGGCAATTGTGGGTATGGTAACCGGCTTTGGTATATGCTTCATAATCAAACCCGAAGCGTTATACATAGGTACCGCACTGAGTGAATTTGGCAATGATATTCGTACTGCACCATATTTCACTGGTACCGTGTTGTTCACGGCATATGGTCTTTGGCGATGGCGGAAATACCTATCTAGAACCTGGAAACGCACCAAGCCTGTCACCGGATTAATGTTTCTGACCGTCATTGGCTTATATCTAGTAGCTCTGATGCCGATGGGATGGCGACCTCTGCCATATTATATCCACTTATTTGGAGTTTCTCTCGCAGGGCTCAGCATGTTAATTACCGTCGTATTAGATGGCCTGCTGAGCAAAACATCAGCAGGAGGCCAAGAAACCTTCTGGAGATTATGGCGAATACTTTCCCTGGCAGCAATCATCTCTGGTGGCTGGCTGACATTTGGCTCCACCGATATTTTAGGATGGTATAGCGTAACGTTACTCGGGGAAATATTGATGCTTCTAGGATATTTTATATGGATATGCATCAAAACATACAGAGGCGAGGGCAGACGCACCTTACTTTCGAGATTCCTAAAAGATTTTGTGTTAATTGATTAGCTCTGTAAGAAAACTAACAGCGTTTTATACGCGATGTTCGGTACGATATTACTGTAACAGCATAAGGAGGTAGTCGTAATCATGAAAAAGTCAAAAGTTGTTGCAATGCCAACAAAACTAAGTGATTTGCAATTGGACGACTATTATGACTACGAGGAAGCATCATTCAAGGTAGAGCGACTAGATACGCAGAAATGGCGACGCTTCAAACAGCAGCTTACTAGCTAAAAAGGGAGGTTGACACTAAGCGCATAATCATTAGTCTCCGTATCGCATGCGGTTCATCCGACCAGACTGCAGAATTGGATATTACTGTACAATAGATACATACTATGTCTGATTTTGAGAGGGAATATAGAAAACTGAACGCCAAACAGAAGCAGGCTGTTGATACTATTGACGGTCCATTACTTGTGATCGCCGGTCCTGGCACGGGCAAGACCCAACTACTCAGCGCCAGAGTGGCTCAGATTCTAAAGCAAACTGATACGCTACCACAGAACATTCTCTGCTTAACCTTTACCGAAAGTGGTGCAGCAAACATGCGTGAACGGCTAACTCGGTTTATTGGACAAGATGCACACAATGTATCAATCAGTACTTACCACGCTTTTGGCGGTGACCTAATCAAAAGATTTCCGGAATATTTTGCCGAAACTCGTATGCAAGACCCAATAGATGAACTTGGTAGTCATCAGATACTATCGTCGATAATCGACAAGCTCAGCTACTTAAATCCGCTCAAACAAACCAGACATCATTTAGGAGATTTGATCGCAACTATTAGCGAAGTTAAACGCGGACTACTGACGAGTGATGAACTCCGCCAAATTGCCTCAGAGAATGCTAGGTTCATACAATCTGCAAGCAGCTCAATTAGTAGGATTATGTCTGACTTTTCTACCATGCCCAGAACACTCGCCAAAGCAGAACCTGTCTTCAGTAAAATTCTAGGCATACTAGAAAACTTAAGTAATAACTTACCAGAACACGGACGATACCAACCACTTGCAAACATCGCCACTCAAAGCTTGAGAGAAAGCCTAGATGACGCAACGTCGGTAGAAAAAACGACTCCCCTGACCAAGTGGAAGAATCATTGGCTAGTAAAAAACGCTAACAATCAGTTTTGTATGGCAGGAGACTTAGAGAACAAACGTATTGCAGCATTAGCCGATGTCATAGACGATTATCACAAAGCTTTAGAAGCTAAGGGCCTATATGATTTCGATGATATGATTATTCGTTCTATTCAGGCACTCGAAACGAACCCAGATCTCAGGTTCACCTTACAAGAACAATATCTATATTTATTACTCGATGAATTCCAAGATACCAATGCCGCCCAGCTCAAACTCGTCGCACTACTTAGCGACAATCCTGTCCACGAAGGGCGACCCAATGTTATGGCGGTTGGCGATGACGACCAAGCAATCTACGCCTTTCAGGGTGCGCAATATTCGAATATGTTGGATTTTTACCAACTATACCGAGATACTGCTGTTATTAACCTCACTAAGAACTACCGGTCGCATGCAGACATCTTGCTAACAGCACACAACATCGTATTACAAATAAACGACAGGCTGCATCATAATTTTGAAAAGATGGACAAAACATTGGAAGCAGCCAATTCAAGTCTACCAAAAGAGGCAACGCTTATACGTCATGATTTTATGAGTGATATCTCTCAATACCACTGGATAGCCAAGAAGATACAAAAACTCATAAAGAGTGGGATTGACCCTAAAGACATCGCCGTACTCGCCCCCAAACACCGTAACCTCGAGCCCCTTGTGCCATATCTAAACAACGTTGAAATTCCTGTGCGTTATGAACGTCGCGAAAACATTTTGGAAGCACCGATAACCAAACAATTACTGGCGATGAGTCGTCTGGTACTTGCTATCCAAGAAGGTGATAATCGTCTAGCAAAAACTCTCTGGCCCGAAGTATTGAGCTTTGATTTTTGGCAACTACCAATTGACGTAGTTTGGAAAACAGCTTGGTATGTTAACGACCAAAAAGGACAGTCTGGCGCCTGGGAACAAGCGTTACTAGAACGACAGGACACGCGACACATCGCACTGCTGTTTTTGGGTATTGCTGGGAGAGTAAATCAAGAAACACTCGAATCAATTCTGGACCTGCTGATTGGTACAGAAAAATTACCAACCAACGACAAGCAAATTCCAGAAGTTCGTTCGCCACTGCGCAATTTCTATGAATCAAATGAATATATCCAAGAAAATCCACAACTATTTTATGAAACTTTATCACACCTCAAAATACTCCGCGAAAAGCTTCGCAACC
Source organism: Candidatus Saccharimonadota bacterium (assembly GCA_020428105.1). Lineage (GTDB taxonomy): Bacteria > Patescibacteriota > Saccharimonadia > Saccharimonadales > JAGQNK01 > JAGQNK01. The sequence goes on along the minus strand of JAGQNK010000021.1, from coordinate 2,696 downwards.
ACCAACGACACAACACACAAACCCTTATACTTCACGACCTGTTAGCTTTCGTTGACATGTACGAAGCTGCCGGGCAACAATTACTAAACACCAGTCCATATAACCAGGCTGCGAATTCCGTACAACTGATGACCGTTTTCAAAGCCAAGGGGCTTGAGTATCAACATGTATTCTTGATAGACGTCAACGATAGTGTGTGGGGAGAAAGCTCGCGTGGAAACGCCAACAAACTTACGTTACCACCCAACCTTGCACCCATCCGTCATGCTGGTGCAAGCGAAGATGAACGACTAAGGATATTATTCGTAGCAATAACTCGTGCCCGCCAAGGGTTATATCTCACAAACTATTTGCACGACTATAGTGGCAAATCAAAGCCAAGACTGAAGTATCTTGACGAACAGGAGCAAGACAATAATGTGTTCAAATCAATGATATTACCAACAAAATTCCAGCAAATTAAAACTGATAATTCAACCCCACCAGGCATAGAACACATTACGCTAGATTGGCGTTCAAGGCACGTAGACAATAGCCAGGTTACCAACCTACAAAACTTGTTGCGTGAAAGAGTCCAGAACTATCGATTAAGCCCAACCCACCTAAACACCTATACAGACGTAGAGTACGGTGGTCCTCGAGCGTTTTTCTATAGTACAATCTTGCGTTTTCCTCAAGCACCATCACTAGCTGCACAATACGGAAGTGCAATGCACGAAACTATGGAGTGGATACAGCACCAGCTGGATAAGACGAATAATTTTCCCAAGCTGGAGGACGTCTTGAAAGAATTTTCTAGAAAAATAGAAGACAAAAAACTGCCTGAAAAGCAAACAAAGCTAGAGTACGAAAGAGGCGCCCACGCGCTAACTGCCTATCTAGAGCAACGAGGTGATGGCTTCAAGACTGGCGACAAAGCAGAATACAATTTTTGGAACGAGGGCGTCATTATTGATGACGTACATATGAGTGGCAAAATCGACAAGCTAGAAATTGACCACAAAAACAAATCTATCGTGGTGGTTGACTACAAAACGGGCAAGCCTAGCACTAGCTGGAAAAAGGAAGCGAAACTACACAAATACAAACAACAACTATACTGCTATAAATTATTAGTGGAACATTCTCACACATTCGCCGGCTATACAGTCAACTCGGGTCGACTTGAGTTTCTGGAACCGGACGAGAACGGCAAAATTCAAACATTACCGCTACCATTCAACGATGCAGAAATGCAGCGGATCAGAAACCTTCTCAAAGCGATGTGGTCGCATGTTATGCGTTTAGACTTTCCAGACACGAGTGACTATTCTCACAATCTAAAAGGAACTCTTGAATTCGAAGACTATCTACTTGGTCGCAATAGCTAATATTTATGTTTGTGTGCCTTGCATTTTTCTATATACAGTAGGATAATCATACAGTTAAAAATAGTAAAAGTAAGGTAAATTGATGAAACCGACAGGAGATATACTTCCTATGGAGCAAACTCCAGAAGCACTACAATCACGCGAGCAATTCTTTACATCGTGTGACCTAAAAGAAAACACTACAGGCTGTGGCGACGAACGTCCTGTAATCGGAGCTGACGACGTTTTGATAAATGTCTTTGGTGGCCCTGGCGCAAACGTTGCATGGAATATCAAGGTTATGCAGGAAGCCGCACAACCAGGTTCAGTCAGCTCTACGTTTGCCGAAACCACCGGCGAAGTTACGCTGATGTTAGTCGCAGAAGATATCAAGACTACAGTCCATAGCGACGACCACACGGAACATGGTTCAAGTCTTGACGTTACACAAGACGTCGACGGAGATATCGGATGTGGATACCTAAAATTACGACAACCAATTAGCGCGCTTATTGGCGAACGTGGTCAAGAAATTATTGAAATTTTGGTTCGTGAAAAACCTGAAGTATATGACAGTGAAGAGGGAAGAGCTACTTTACAGCGATATGTAGACGCCAATGCAGCGTTGGCAAGCAGAGAGAGTGTATTCACGTCTGGCAGAGATGTTGCAAGAACTGCCGTAGGTGAAGGGGCAGGCACAATTGTAGTAACCGGTGACCATGTAGCAACTGTTGGTTTTCTGAACGACAGGCCCAACACAACCTTTGACACACAATCAGCAATGGATAAAGATCTACCGGCATACAATCACAACTCTTGGGCTGCAACCGAAAGCTTCCGGGCCGTACAGGATCAATATGGCTTCACAGATAAAGAGTTCCAGGCAGCCAATGACGTTGATGCAGTAGGCACCATGCTGGCACTTGGTGTTCAAGAGATTATTGCAAGAAAATAATAACTAGTAGCATCTATGGCTAAAATCCCGCTCACTTTCGTAGGCGGGATTTTAGCTTAATAGTTTTTTTTGACATTAACCTCGGGCGCTAACGCTTGCGGCGTCTCTTGAGTCCAGCAACCTGCAAACGTACAGCGTGCCTATCTATCAAGCCCTGAGCATGTTCTAACGAAACTTGATCCTTGGCCTCAGCCTTCATTTGCTGGGCTAGCTCATACGCTGCTTTAGCTTCTGCTTCATCGATGTCTGCTTCGTGATCAGCTTCGTCAACTAGGATAGATAGAACGTTGTCAGATACTTCAATAACACCACCATTGGTGACGAAATAGTCCATAAAGTCATCTGGGTCACTAGACTTTCTGCGGATTTTTATGATGCCATGTGTTGCCACG